>JAIXUZ010000259.1 GCA_027483285.1 Bacteroidota bacterium | reverse complement strand
CCCAGGTTAAATGCAAGTTCTACATCGGTTAGCCTGTCGCCAATTACAAACGAGTTTGCCAAATCATACTCAGGGTTATTCATATATCCCGTAAGCATACCCGTTTGGGGCTTTCGTGTTGGTGCATTCTCAAAAAAGAACGTTTTGTCTATATGCTCTGCCTTAAAATGGATGTTCTCATTTTTTAGCGATGTCATTACCAAATTATGTATTGGGGCAAAAACCTCTTCGGGCAAAAACTCTGTGCCAAGGCCATCCTGGTTAGTTACAAGAGCCAATTCATAATTTAGTTCCTCGGCAATCAGTCGCAGGTATTTAAATACGTTTGGTAAAAACTCAATTTTGGTAAAGCTGTTAATCACTTCATCTGGAGCTTCTTTTATAATGGTACCGTCACGGTCTATAAACAATACTCTTTTCATTATGCTGTAATTTTTAGTGGTGCGAAATTAAGATATTATATCATAAAAAAGCCCCGATTGCTCGAGGCTTAAATTCTTATCCTAAAAACGGATACCTATAATCTGTCGGCGGATTAAACACCTCTTTAATAGTACGGGGCGATACCCAACGCAACAGGTTAATCATACTGCCTGCTTTGTCGTTAGTGCCCGAGCCACGGGCGCCACCAAAGGGTTGCTGGCCTACAACGGCTCCTGTACACTTATCGTTTATATAGAAGTTGCCTGCTGCATTACGTAGCTTAGTTAAAGCCACATCAACAGCGTAGCGGTCTTGCGATATTACCGCACCGGTTAGGGCGTAGATAGAAGTTTTATCAATAATGTCTAACGTTTTTTCAAACTCAGCATCAGGGTATACATATACCGTCAATACCGGGCCAAACAGCTCCTCGCACATGGTAACGTAGAAAGGGTCGTTTACACGGATAATGGTAGGCTCTATAAACCAGCCTTGCGATTTATCATAGTTGCCGCCTGTAATAAGTTCTACTGATGAATCAGCTTTAGCCTCATCAATATACTTAGCCAGTTTATCAAACGATTTTTCATCAATAACCGCGTTAAAGAAGTTTGATAAATCTTCCGTAGGGCCCATTTTAATGCTCTTCACATCGGCTTGTAAACGGTCTTTCAATGTAGGCCATAAACTCTCGGGGATATATACCCTTGAGGCAGCCGAGCATTTTTGCCCTTGGAATTCAAACGCGCCGCGGATGATAGCCGTAGCCAATACATCAAGCTTAGCCGATGGGTGGGCCACAATAAAGTCTTTGCCACCAGTTTCGCCAACTATGCGTGGGTAGCTTTTGTATTTTGATATGTTGTTACCTATCTGCCCCCAAATGTTTTGAAACACCCCGGTAGAACCTGTAAAGTGTATTCCCGCAAAATCAGGGTGGTTAAATATAATCTCTCCCGCAACAGGGCCACTCGGGTATATCAGGTTGATAACGCCATCAGGCAAACCGGCCTTTTGTAAAATCTTCATTATATAGTAAGCTGCATAGACCTGCGTGTCCGCAGGTTTCCATACGGCCACGTTACCCATCATAGCGGCTGATGTTGGCAGGTTACCGGCTATAGCGGTAAAGTTAAATGGGGTTAAAGCAAATACAAACCCTTCTAACGGGCGTTGTTCAACCCTGTTCCACACACCACTTGCTGATATTGGTTGCTGGCTATATACATCGGCCATATAACTAACGTTAAACCTCCAAAAATCAATCAGCTCACATGCTGAATCAATCTCGGCCTGGTGGGCACTTTTACTCTGGCCAAGCATGGTAGCGCCATTTAATACATAGCGGTATGGCCCGGCTAATAAATCGGCGGCTTTTAAAAATATAGCGGCACGGTCTTGCCACTGCATAGCGGCCCATTTGTCTTTAGCTGCAAGTGCTGCGTTAATAGCATCGGTAACATGGCTTGCATCGCTACGGTGAAAATGGCCTAAGGTATGTTTATGGTCGTGTGGTGGAGCTAGGCGCACCATGTTGCCACTGCGTACTTCTTTTCCGCCAATAAACATTGGTATGTCCAATTCCTCTGCACGCATTTTCTTAAGCTGCTTTAGCAAAGCTTCACGCTCCGGCGAGCCGAGTGCGTATCCGTAAATGGGTTCGTTTATCGGGGTTGGTATTTTGAAAAATCCGGTTGCCATAGCTATAATTATAAATCCGCAGCAAAGGTAATAAGATTAGCATACTACTATACAAACAAACCTATTTGCCTATTGTTCGGCATATAATAATTTATGGGCACCTACAGCTAAAAACGCTCCTGCGAAAGGGGCTGTAAGGTATATCCATATATGTTCTAAATGGCCTGATACCAGAGCGGGGGCAAAGGAGCGGATAGGGTTAATAGATGCACCGCTTACAGGCCCTGCAAACATTGCCTCTAAACCAACCACACAACCAATGGCTATGGCAGCTGTTATCCCTTTTTCTTTAGCTCCGGTTGATACATTTAATATTACCAGCATTAAAAAGAACATCAGGAACACCTCCAATATAAACGATTGCAGCTCACTACCTGAGGGTAGAGTAGCCCCAAGCAAAATATCATCAGGAAACAAATACCTGAGCAATGCACTGGCAGCTATGGCGCCTGCCGCCTGTGCGGCAACATAAGGCGGTATTTCTTTAGCGGGAAAACGCCCGGCTACCCAAAAGGCGGTTGTTACGGCGGGATTCATATGCGCTCCGGATATTTCGCCTAAAGAATAGATTAAAGCTAGCACCAACGCACCCCAAACAGCACAGATGCCAGCATGTGAGGGAGCGCCTGTTTGTTTATAAATTACAATTGCACCTGTACCACAAACAATCAAAATAAAAGTGCCTAAAAACTCAGATAGTATTCGTTTAAACATACAACTCAATTTTGCAGCCAATATACTATTTCCCTTCTACTTAAATAAAATTACTAAACACTCGCCACTAACAACTTGCCACTATGTATATTTGCCCCATGAAAAATATTGCAGTAATAGGTGCCGGAACCATGGGCAACGGTATAGCCCACGTATTTGCCCAAACAGGGTTTAATGTTTCGTTTATTGATATATCGCAGGCAGC
Source organism: Bacteroidota bacterium (assembly GCA_027483285.1). Lineage (GTDB taxonomy): Bacteria > Bacteroidota > Bacteroidia > CAMBQF01 > CAMBQF01 > CAMBQF01. The sequence goes on along the minus strand of JAIXUZ010000259.1, from coordinate 6,074 downwards.
GTTGGATAAAGGCTTAGCTACTATTAGTAAAAACCTCGACCGTATGGTGGCTAAAGGTACTGTTACAGAGGAGCAAAAAGCCCAAACCCTGGCTAACATTACATCTACTACCGATTTAAAAGCAGGTGTTTCTGTTGCTGACTTAGTAATTGAAGCCGCTACCGAAAATGTTGATTTGAAGCTTAATATCTTTCGCCAGATAGACGAGGCAGCCCCTGCACAGGCTATTCTGGCTTCTAATACATCGTCTATATCAATTACCAAAATAGCTGCTGCAACAAAGCGCCCTGCGCAGGTTATAGGTATGCACTTTATGAATCCCGTACCGGTAATGAAGCTGGTAGAGGTTATTAACGGCTACTCTACCCATGAGCAGGTAACCAAAGTAGTTTTTGAAGTATCAAAAGTACTAGGCAAGATACCTGTTGAAGTAAATGATTACCCCGGATTTGTTGCCAACCGTATACTTATGCCTATGATTAACGAGGCTATATATAGCCTGTTTGAAGGTGTTGCGGGTGTTGAAGAGATTGATACTGTTATGAAACTAGGCATGGCACACCCAATGGGCCCTTTACAACTAGCCGATTTTATTGGCCTTGATGTATGCCTTTCTATTTTAAATGTATTGCATGATGGCTTTGGCAACCCGAAATACGCCCCATGTCCTTTACTTGTAAATATGGTTATGGCAGGCAACCTGGGTGCCAAAAGCGGACAAGGCTTTTATACATACACCGCCGGCAGCAAAGAGTTGGTAGTAGCGCCAACGTTTAAGAAGTAATATTCTGCGGCAACCGATATTCTATTAAACAAATCCGGAAATAAGTTCTGGAAGTCGATAATAAAAAAGCCCTGACTCATCATCAGGGCTTTTCTTTTTCCAATCAAACTAATGCCTTTATTACGCAGCTGCTTTTTCTTCTTGCAGTTGTCCCATTTCATCTAACTGGGCTTTGGTGCGGCATTTACCATCTACTATATGCAGGTCGGTTTTAAATAGCTTATCCCAAAAGCTGAAAGTTGATGCGTAGTTGCCTTTTAATTTAGCGTGGTGCAAATCGTGGTGCTCTGTAGTGCCATTAAAGGGTATATATTGGCTGAATATTGATTTTAAGCCTGAATGTATCTCCAATTCGTGTAAGTTGCGCACCAATGCAAAAGCCCAAAATGGCCAGCAGTTAATCTCGCCCATAGTAAAACCAATTAAGGCAGCCGTAGCGGCAATGCCAACAGTGCCACCCATCCATTCCAACGGGTGTACATATAAATATTCTAACGGAATAGGGTTGAATGCCTTATGATGTATACGGTGTATTTTTTTGTATAACCATTTGTTCTCGTGGTTATAACGGTGGAAGAAATAGAAATAAACATCATCAATAAGCATAAAAGCGGCAAACTGCCATATAAAAGTTAGTACCGAAGGTGCCTCCATGGTAAAATAATCCTTTACCGGCCACATTCCGCCAAGGGTAAATAATATTAACAATAGAATATTGAAGCCTATTAATGGCAAGCGTTCCCAAAAATCGCTGGGTTTATATTTTATGCTTTGGAGCCTTTTATTGTTAAACCACTTAGAGTATAGAATGGTGTATGAGTAAATGAAGCCTAACAAATTGCAAACAAGCGCAATTGACAATGTGATGATAACTATTTTCATTCAGCTATTTTTGTTGGGTGGGTATAATTTGTACTTTAACCCGCTCAAATGCTAATTTAGATTAATTATATAACAGATAGTGAGCACAACAAAAAAATTATTAACAGCCCGCCTCGACGATGGAACAGAGGTTTATTGTTTACGCGTACCCGAAGCGGTTGTACTTGATAGCCACGTAGAGGGTTACATGGGAAATGGGATTGATATAAAAGATGGTGATATAGTTTTTGACATTGGTGCCAATATAGGCCTTTTGGGCGTTCGTGCATGCCAACGTTTCCCTAATACCAAAGTATTTGCTTTTGAGCCTATTCCAGATATTTTTAGCGCCGCTAAAGCAAATGCCGATAAATTTGGTAAGGGTAATTATACTGTTATTCCCCTTGGTGTTTCTGATGCCGAAGGCGAATTAACTTTTACCTATTTTCCCAATGCCCCCGCATTATCAACGTCAGACCCCGGGCAGTGGGATATTGACCCTTCTCAATTTGAAAATGCAGTAAAGGGTAACCTGGAGAATATGCCACGCCGATATAGGCTATTGCGTTATATGCCCAAATTTTTAATGCCTTTAATTGCCCGCCAGATAAAGAGTGGTTCTGTTACCGTAAACTGTAAGTTAACAACAGTATCTAAGGTTATGGAAGACCATAATATACCTAAGATAGACTTGCTTAAAGTTGATTGTGAGGGGGCAGAATTAGCTGTATTAAAAGGTATTAAACCAGAGCACTGGCCATTAATTGGCAAGGTTGTTGCCGAGGTGCATGATGTTGATGGCAGGTTAGAAACTGTAACCACTCTGCTAAAGTCGCATGGCTTTATTAACATACACAAAGAAAAAGAGAAGGGTTTTGAAAAAACTCAGCTTACAAATATTTTTGCCACACGATAATCATAACTATTTAATATACAGTTAATTTATGAAGGTATTTTCATCTTTCACTTTGCTGATGCTATTGGCTAATATTGCGTTTGCCCAGGTTAAACCCGATGACATTTGTGGTATTTGGCTTACTGAAGATTCGAGGGGTAAAATGGAGATTTTTAAAAACACCCAAAACAATACCTACGAGATTAAAGTGGTGTGGCAAAAGAATTCTAAAGAGGCTGATGGCTCTGAAAAACTGGATAAGAAAAACCCAAAACCCGAGTTACGCAAGCGCACATTACAAGGAATGGTTTTTGCTACCGGGTTGAAATGGGACGCCGACGATAAAGAGTGGTATGGGGGAGATGTTTATAACCCCGAAGATGGCAATATGTATTCGTGCAAAGCCCGTTTAGATGGAAACCGTATCCTACGTTTCAGGGGGTATTTGTGGGTATCGCTATTAGGCAAAACAACTACCTGGTACCGTACGGTACTATATTAGGCTATAGGTAGGGTAAAACATACTGTTGTACCTTGCCCTACAATGCTGGTGGCGGTAATTTCGCCGTGGCATAGTTCAACAAACTCTGCCGTTATTAGCAGGCCCAGTCCTGTTCCTTTTTCGCCAGCTGTACCTTTTGTGTTTTTATTTTTTACAGGTTCAAAAATTTGAGTAAGTCTGTTTTCTTCTATACCTACGCCTGTATCTGCTATACATACCTGCACAGTATCAGTATTTATAATATTAGTACTGATGGTAATTGTGCCTTTGTCTTGGGTGAATTTTATGGCATTGCTTAAAATATTCCTGAGTATAGTGCGCAGTAAAGCCATGTCTGCCAATACAAAAACATCATCGCTAATTGTATTTTTAAATACAATGTTTTTGTTAAGCATTTGCAGGTTTAGTACGCCGGTAGGGTATTTTATTACTTCATTCAAATTTAATCTTTCGGGGTTAAATTCAATTTCGCCACGCTGGCTGCACGCCCAGGTTAGCAGGTTATCCAACAGGTTGTAGGTATTTGCCGCCGATCCTTTAAGCATTATTAATGTTTCATCATCGCGCAACGTGTCGTCCTCAATCATCATTTCAATAAACTTATGTATGTTGCCAATTGGGCCTTTTAAGTCGTGCGCTAATATTGAGAAAAGCTTATCTTTTGTATTGTTTAGTTTCTGTAGCTCATTATTTTTCTCCTCTAATTGGTTTGTACGTTCCCTAATTTTTTGTGCTAATACCTGGTTTTGTTCCCTGATAAAAATTTCATTTTTTCTAATGTGTTGTAGGGTTTCCAGTTGTGATTCCTGCGCTTTTTCTCTTAATAGGGTAATGCGGTCGGCTACAGCTAATGATAAAAATATGATATCAAAGGCAGAACCTATTTGCCAGGCGTAAGTGAAATACCATTTGTAAGGCAACAACCCAAAGCGTTGAACCAAAGTAATTATGGTGCCGCCAAGTAAGAAGCTCCAGGCAAATGTAAAATGGCGGGCTGGCTTATAACCTCTGCGCATAAGTATAAGGCCAGTAGTAAACATAAGTACACAGCCAAGTATACTGGCAGCCTGAACTATTTGCATGGCAAGGTAACCTTGATTTAGAAGGTTTAATGGTATGGCCAACAATGTTAGCCCTATAGCATAACAATACCATTTGTGTAGGCTTGGGGTATTGGTTTTTGTTTCTAAAAAACGCATGCTAAATAGTAGCGATATTGCTGAAAGTCCGAAAAACGTTGGTTCTAATTTATTAATTAGCGGCATATTGGGCCATATGTTTTGAAACGTATACCCGCTTATATGTGCCATTATTAAGCCGGTAATACCAACATGCAGCAGGTAGAATAGGTAAATAGCATCTCGCGATGAGAAATAGACAAATGTGCTGTAGATTATAATAAGCAAGACAAACCCAAAGTAACAACCCTGATAAAAATTCTCTTTTCCTATTGATGCGTTTAAGGTGTCAAAAGAATATATTGTTAAGGGCAATTGAAGGTTGAATGATGACCGCACACGAAGATAAACAGTAGTTATTTCGGGTTTTAATTCAAATATTATCCGGTTATGGTCTATTTGCCTTTGGCTGTATGGAAATGCTGATCCCGAATAAAAGCTATCTACAACACCAGCCCTGTTTATTCCGTAATATTGAACTGTGTCAAGCATCGGATAATCAATCATTAAGGCTATATTTTCGCCTGTATTATTCTTGATATTAAAATATAACCAATAAGCAGAATTGCTAGTATTGTAAGTGGGTGCATTAAAATTAGGCGACTTAAAATTGTTAGTAAAAGATGAAATACTTACATCTTTATATTTAAGAATAATACTAGTGTCTTTATATATATATACATTGTCTGATATGCTTAATACAGATTTTGTGTTGAATACGATTGTATCATTAAAGTTAGCCCTGGCAGACAGGTTTAACAGTATAATAAGCATTATACCCAATAATTTTTTCATTGAGTGCTGTAGAATTTTGTTGGTTTTGGTTTATTAATATAGTTATAAAATAGCTACAAAAATATGCAGTTTCTACTGAAATCTTACAAGTATAAAAATAATGGATGTTAAATTTGTTTTAGTTCATTAGCCAGGTTTAATGCAAAAGCTAATTGTTCTTGAGGTGAAAGGTCTGTATTGTCGAGTATTATGGCGTCTTCAGCCTGGGTAAGCGGGTTGTCTGCACGTGTAGAATCTATATGGTCGCGCTCGGCTAGGTTGCTCCGTACATCAATCATTGTTGTATGGTAGCCTTTAGCAATTAATTCATCATACCGGCGCGCAGCCCTTATTTCGGGGTCTGCAGTCATAAATATTTTAAGCTCGGCTTTTGGGAAAACATTTGTGCCAATATCCCGCCCGTCCATCACCAGGCCTTTGTGCTCATCGTAGCTGCGCTGCAATTCTACCAACTTGATGCGTACTTCTTTTACAGCACTCACTGGGCTTACTAACGATGATATCTCGCTCTGGCGAATACGATCTTCAACATTAATGCCGTTCAATAGCGTTTCAGACTTTTGCGTTTGGGTATTAAAATGAAAATCAATAGTGATATCAGGTAATGCTTTAACTAAAAAGTCATGGTCAAAATGGCCGTCTTTAATTATTCCTTTATCTAATGCATATAACGTAACGGCGCGATACATGGCTCCCGAGTCTATGTATTTATAATTCAGTGCGCGAGCCAACGCTTTAGCCAGCGTGCTTTTTCCGCAAGATGAAAAACCGTCAATAGCTATGGTTATCTTTCCTTTCATTTATTACGGCTGCAAAGAAAAGAGTAATATCAATAGGATGGAATAATTTTTGACTTTTTGTAGCAAATAGGTTGCGCTACTTTTTAACCCATTCAGACAGGTTGGTAGATAAAGTGATATGGTTTGGCGAACCTGCCAAGTGATAGGCCGCCCTACCGTAATCAATTTTAATCTTCGATATTTTGATGCCTACACCCCACGATAGGCCTACTGTTCCTTTCCTGGTGTCTAAGGCCATTTCTTTACGGCGCTGGTAGTT
>JAIXUZ010000254.1 GCA_027483285.1 Bacteroidota bacterium | reverse complement strand
TTAGCAGCCTGCAATGCCATTTGGCGCCCCATGCCTGAGCCCGCCCCGGTAATAATTGTGTTTGCGTTGTTAAAGTAACTCATAAAGCAAATGTATTAATTATCAATGGTCAATGCACAATTAACTATGGTGAATTTGTTTGAAGGCTGATATGGCCTCACTAAACACTAACGCAGGAAAAAAATTAATACTTAACTTGATAGTTACTACAGTTTAGATGGCAAAAAAGTATGTTTGTACCAAAATACAGTATGCTTGATACGCTAATAAATACATTATCTAAAACTATAACGCTAACAAGTCAAGATGTTGAGCTATGTAAAAGCTATTTTGAACCCTTAACAGTATACAAAAACAACATAGTTGAAGAGCAGGGCAAAACGCCAGAGTATTTGTACTTTATAGCAAGGGGCTACATGCGGTTGTTTTATTATGATAATAATGGCGATGAAGCAACAACCTATTTTGGCATACCTGGTACATTTATAGCATCGTTTTTAAGTTTTATACATGCTAAACAAGCCAGCGAAAATGTAGAATGTATTACTGATTGTGAGTTGGTAAGAATTGCAAGGCCCAACCTGGTAAAGCTAATTGATGAAAGTGAAAGTTTCAAAAAATTGAGTCTTACCATTTTTGAACAGGCCATAGCCACAACAGAAAAACGCGCTAATAATCTGGCCACATTAAACGCCGAACAACGCTATAAAAAATTTATAGAAGAACAGCCGTTGCTATTGCAAAACATTCCGGTGCAATACATTGCATCTTATCTGGGCATGAAACCTGAAAGCCTAAGCCGAATAAGGCGGCAAATAATTTCCTAACATTTGTTAGGAAGATTTGAAAATACCCTGCACACCTTTGCTATCAAATTAAACAAGTATAGCAATGGATGCGATAAAACAAATTTTACAAAACTTTCCGCAGGGCTTTATATCAGGCCTGCTATTAAACGGAACAGTAATAACAATAGCCTACTTTTTGATATGGAAACTATTTAAAAAACGCTTACAAAATTGGCGTATACAACTTAAAGAGCGGGCCGATGCAGCGCAAATAAAAAACGAACTTAAAAACGGGCTTTTCACATTAACGGTTGGTGCCATTTTTAGCAGCATTGTTATTTTCCTTAGTACCCGAGGCTATACAAAATTATATACTACCATTTCTAATTACAGCATAGTATGGGCTGTTGCCAGCTTTTTTGTTATATTATTGATTGATGATTTATGGTTTTATTGGGTGCACAGGCTTTTGCACCACCCGGCAATTTTTAAATACATCCATTTAGAGCATCACAAAAGTGTTGATGTAAACCCATTTACCTCAGTATCATTCCATTTTATGGAGCCTGTTTTGCTTACTTTATGGATTTTTCCTGTAGCCTGTTTTATACCAATTTATGCACCAATTTTAATGCTGGTACAAATATGGGGGTTGCTTGATAACATTAAATCTCATTTAGGATACGAACTATACCCAGCCTGGTGGAATAGAAGTTGGCTGCGCTTTTTAACTACAAGCACCCACCACAATATGCACCATAAAAAATTTAAAGGTAACTATGGTGTACACTTTAGGTTTTGGGATAAGCTAATGGGCACAGAATTTAACGATTATGAAAGCCAATACGACGCTATTCAAGAACGTAAAAAGGGAAAACATGACACAATATAGAATATAATAACCTTGAGTTGCCGTTGCCAAAATTAAACACTCTTTTAACTATGTTGTTAGTATGCTCACCCTCTTTAGTATGAAACAGATAAGGGCTGCAATAAAGCAAATGATTAGTATAACCGAAGAAGAGTTAGACCAACTGCTTGCGCGTTGCTATAAAGTTAACTTTAAACGGTTGCAGGCGCTTAGTGTGCCTGGAGAAATACCCAATACGGTTTACTTTATTAATAGTGGTGCTTTACGTGTTGTTATTACAGATAAGCAGGGCGTAGAACACACCGTATACTTTGCAATGAAAAACCAGTTTATAGCTGATTATGCAAGCTATATATTGCAACAACCATCGCTTTATACATTGCAAGCCTTGAAAGATATAGACGCTGTTGCAATGCCCCGTTCGGCGGTTGACTGGGGCTATAAAAACCTAAAAGAGGGCGACAAACTAGGCAGGCTTATTGCTGAATATTATTTTATTTACCAGGATAACCGGATAAAAAATGAATATGCCCGGACACCCAAAGAACGCTACGACTCTATTACCCAAATTTTTCCTGATATACACAACCTGGTGCCACAGCACATGATAGCATCGTACCTGGGTATAAGCCCTGTGCATTTAAGCAGGCTTAAAAAAAGTAAAATATAAACAAATGTTATCGTTTTAAATTAAAGAATAGGGATATGTTTGTACTATGAACTATTTTTTAGAAACGTTAAAAAGCAGGAACGAAACGCTGTACTATTTTGGGCTTGCATGCCTTGTTTCTGCTATTGCCTTTGTTTTATTATGGGCAACTACAAACACAAAGGTATATGGCGTAAACGCGTGGATAAAACCTTTTAAATTTTCGGTTTCCACATTTTTATATGCCTGGGCAATGGCTTGGTTTATTGGCTACCTGCCGGCATTTAATGCATCTTTATTTAATTGGGTAACCATAATAACCCTGGGGTTTGAAATTGTATACATAGCCTTGCAGGCATCAAAAGGCCAGCTATCTCATTACAATATAAGCACACCTGTGTATGCCTCGCTTTATGCTGCTATGGCGGCGGCGGCAACTATTGCTACTATAGGGGCTGCATACATTGGTATATTATTTTTTGCATCCGACTTTCCGCAATTGCCGCAATACTATCTGTGGGCTATCCGCTTAGGTATTATCATCTTCGTCATTTTTTCTTTTGAGGGCTTTGTTATGGGCTCGCGGATGACACATACCATTGGCGGGCCCGACGGGGAAAGCGGGATACCCGTATTAAACTGGAGCACTAAATACGGCGACCCGCGCATTGCCCATTTTATAGGTATGCATGCCTTGCAGGTTATCCCCATACTATCGTACCACCTGCTAAAAAGCACACGCCTTACTATTCTAATTGGAATTGCTTATGCCCTGTTAGCAGTGTTTACGCTTGTGCAAGCCTTGCAAGGCAAACCCTTTATCAAACAGTAATAATAGGTAAATATGAACTTTTCTGACGCTGAAAAAAGCAGGCTAAAAAATAGCTATGGCAACTGTGCTTTGATAACCGGCGCAAGCTCGGGCATTGGGCTTGAACTGGCTGAACGTCTTGCCGAAGCAGGCTTTAGCCTTATATTGAACAGCCGGCGTATTGAAGAATTAGAAAAGGTTAAAAAACTGCTTGAAATAAAATATAATACTACTATTAGTTTAGTGGCTGCCGATGTTTCTACCCAAGAGGGAATTAACCACATACTAAAAGAAGCAGCAGGCACTGATGTTGGTTTATTTATTGCATCGGCAGGGTTTGGCACGTCAGGCGAGTTTATAAAGAGTACTATTGATGATGAGCAAAGCATGCTTCGCACAAACTGCGAAGGTTTGCTGAAATTAACACACCACTTTGCACGCGAGTTTGCTACGAAAAAACGCGGCGGAATTATACTCATGAGCTCTATGGTTGCCTTTCAGGGTGTGCCTTATGCAGCCCACTATGCCGCTACTAAAGCGTATGTGCAAACGTTTGCCGAGGCGCTGGCTATAGAACTCAAGCCTTATGGGGTAGATGTATTAGCCGCAGCCCCCGGGCCTGTAAAAAGCGGGTTTAGTAGCCGTGCTAATTTAAAAATGGATATGGCACTTACACCCGAGCAGGTTGGGATGCCTATACTTAAAGCATTGGGGAGAAAAACAACGGTATTGCCGGGCTTTTTAACCAAGTTGCTGGTCTACTCTTTACGCACAGTGCCGCGGTGGGGTAAAGTACGTATTATGAAAATGGTAATGGGCGGTATGACGCAGCACCAGCGGGGGTAATACAATTTGCAGGGGCATTTGATTACCTTTACACCAATGAATTTCATTGCCATAGATTTTGAAACGGCCAACAGCAACCGGGGCAGCATTTGCTCTATGGGTGTGGCGGTGGTGCAACAGGGGGTGTTGGTAGGTACCGACCATTTTTATATTAAGCCTACACCCAATTTTTACGATTTCCGCAATGTTATAATACATGGTATTGACGATAGTAAAACCCGGAACCTGCCAACGTTTGCGCAACAATGGGGCAACCTGCGCAAGTACTTTAATAACCAAACGATAATTGCACACAATGCAGCGTTTGATTGCAGTGTGCTACGCTTTACACTAGACCAGGCGCAACTGCCCTACCCCGACCTTGACTACCATTGCACCTACAGGCTGGCGCAGGCATCTTTACCCTTGCGCAGCCATAGGCTGAACGAGGTATCGCGCCACTTTAATATTGGGCTGAAACACCACGATGCAGAGAGCGACGCAAGGGCATCGGCACTGATTGCCATTAAGCTTTGTGAGCGCCATAGGGTAAGTTCGCTAAACGAACTATCGGCCGGGCTGGGCTTTAAGGTGGGCAAAATAATGAGCGAGACGCAGGGCTATAAGCCGTTTGCTAAAGTGAAAAAGAGTAAATAAGCCATTGGCTTATCAGCACAACATAAAACAAAAAAGCCCCCTGACAGAAGGGGGCTTTAAAAAACTTTGGCGGAGAGAGAGGGATTCGAACCCCCGGAAGTGTAACCTTCAACGGTTTTCAAGACCGCCGCATTCGACCGCTCTGCCATCTCTCCGGGGGCAAAAGTAGTATTTTTTTGTTTCGGTCAAGACATTGACAGTAAAAAATCTTTGTAACCCAATGGCAACAATGGTTTTAGGCTATTTATTTTTTTGTAATAGATACCATCTATGAGTGGATAGACACTATCAGTTTTCTTTTAGGTAAGCGGCACTGTAGCTTTGCGGTGTATTAAAACATACCATTATGAAGACAAAATTGATTATATTACTATTATTAGCAGGTTTAGCCAGGCTAACCGCACAAAACCCACTTACAACCAACACCGGTGCCCCGGTGGGCGATAACCAAAACTCGCAAACCGTTGGCAGCGAAGGCCCGGTTTTATTACAAGACATTAACCTATTAGATAAACTTGCCAGCTTTGACCGCGAACGTATACCTGAGCGTGTGGTGCATGCCCGTGGTGCCGGAGCTTATGGCGAGTTTGTTGCTGCCGACGATTTTACTGCCTTTACCATGGCTAAATTCATCAACCAAAAAGGCAAAAAAACGCCCGTGTTTGTTCGCTTTTCTACGGTAATACATGGCAACGGATCGCCTGAAACGTTGCGCGACCCGCGAGGCTTTGCAACCAAGTTTTATACCGAAGAAGGCAACTATGATGTTGTAGGTAATAACCTGCCGGTATTTTTTATACGCGATGCTATTAAGTTCCCTGATATGGTACACTCGCTAAAACCATCGCCAATTACCAATAAGCAAGATCCTAACCGTGTGTTCGATTTCTTTTCTAACATACCAGAATCTACCCAAATGCTTACCCGCTTATACTCTGACTATGGCATACCTGCAAACTACCGCCAAATGAATGGATCGAGCGTACATGCGTTTAAATGGATAAACAGCAAAGGTGAGGTTGTATATGTTAAATACAGCTGGAAAACCAAGCAGGGCGAGAAAAACCTAAGCAGCGAAGAAGCATCTAAAATTCAGGGGATGGACTTTCAGCATGCTACTAATGATTTGTATGACAATATTAAAAAGGGCAACTTCCCTCAGTGGGATTTATATGTGCAAATGATTAAGGCCGATGAGTTTGCCAAGTTTGACTTTTACCCGTTAGATGCTACTAAACACTGGCCCGAAGACCTTATAAAACCAATGCTTGTAGGTACCATGACATTGAATAAAATACCTGATAATTATTTTGAGCATGTAGAGCAGGTGGGCTTTGCACCGGGCTCTTTAATTCCGGGGGTTGAGGCATCGGAAGACAAGTTGTTACAAGGCCGCTTATTCTCTTATTTTGATACACAACGTTACCGTATGGGGGCAAACTTTCAGCAACTGCCGGTAAATGCACCTTTAAAGCCTGCTAACAATAACAACCAGGATGGTGCCCTTAGTCGCCGCGGCACTAGCAGCGATGTTAACTATCAGCCTTCTCGCATAGAGAATAAAACCGAGACACCTTATGCAAAGTTAACACCTATGCGTTATGGCGATGTTAGCATTACACAAATGAAGATTGCCAAAACAAACGATTTTAAGCAAGCCGGCGACTTTTACCGTGGGCTTGACGAAACTAACCGCACCCACCTGGTAAACAACCTTACCGGCGACCTTAAAACGGTTACCAATAAAGAGGTGGTAAATATTATGGTGGGCCGTTTTTATCAGGCAGATAGCGGCTTTGGCGACCGTTTGATTAAAGAACTGGGGCTAAACAAAGCTACGGTTGAAGCTACATTTAAAAAGTAAAGCAAGGTTGATAAAAGGGGGAGGTCCTGGCGCTTTCCCCTTTTTTAATTATCTGAAAAAAAATGAAAAACATAGTTACCGCAATTTTTGGATTGCTGCTGTTTACGGGCAGCGCATTGGCCCAAACCGACAGTCTTTTTAACTGGGCCCGCACCAACAATATAAGTAAACTACAAACCTATGCCAATAAAGGCGGCAACCTTAACCTGCAAGATGCCAAGGGCTACACTCCCTTGATTTTAGCGGCCTACAATGGCAATACCGAAACGGTTGAATGGCTGTTGAATAACAAGGTTAACCCCGATTTGCAAGACGCTATGGGTAACACAGCGCTTATGGGTGTTTGCTTTAAAGGGTCAGCCCCTATGGCCGAAACCCTGCTTAAACATGGAGCAAACCCCAATGTTTTAAACGGAAATAACGCCAACGCGTTGTTTTTTGCCACCACCTTTGGGCATACACAAATTGTAAAGCTGCTACTGCAATACAACGTAAATACACAGCAGATAGACCGCATGGGCAAAACAGCCCTTGATTATGCTATTGGGCAGGAAAATACAGAGATAATAAGTTTGCTTGGCAAGTAAACCCACATTTTTGTATTATTGGCTGAATGAATAAAAAACTACCCGAGTTTAAGCAACTGATATTCCCCTCCTTCCTTTCGCTGGCAAAGGGGGTAAAAATTAGCCGTGCGGGTATCCATAGCCAGCTTTCATACAAGGGTATACTAATCAACCCAAAAGATATAAGCCAGTTTGCAGGGTTTATAGGTATTGGCAACCCTACGCCGTTTGTATACATTTATATACTGGCCCAGCGGGCGCAGGCAGCCCTAATGTTGCAAAAAGAATTTACTATTGCCATACCGGGTTTGGTACATGTATATAACCGGCTACAAGAGGTTAACCCAATAGATTATACTGCCCCTTTTGATATAGAAACACAGGTTGACGTTGAGTATAAAGCAGAAGGCTCATTAGTCCCTACATTTAGCGTTGCTTTTTTACAACGGGGACAAGTGGTAGCACGCTGTAATAGTATTTACCTTGCTAAACGAAAAAGTAATAAACCCAAAAGCACCACCACGGTTGACAACCCGGTAACAAAGCCTTTTTTATCTCAGGAGATTTTAATACCCGCCAACGCAGGCAGGCAATACGCAAAAATTGCCGGCGACAGGAACCCTATACATACCTCCACCCTGTTGGCTAAAGTATTTGGCTTTAAAAGGCCCATAGCGCATGGGTGGTATTTGGTTTCTAAAATTGTAAATCTGTGCGAACAGCATCAGAATATCACCTATAAAACAATAAACGTAGAGTTTAAATCTCCGGTGTTTTTGCCTGGTAGCTTAACAATCCAACTTGAAGAAAAAACTGACGGAAGCCTTGTGTTTTCAGCCCTTTCAAAAGAAACAAATAAACTGGTTTTATCGGGTAGTTTAGGTTAAGGTAATCCATCATAAGAAAGAAAAAGCCATCATTTTGCAATTGGTATTCTAAAACTATTTAATTTTATACCGAACGGTATAAAATCTGTTGTTTTATGATCAGTAAAGAAAAAATAACCATTACCTGTGCCGATGGTGTTGAGTTAAAAGGCCTGTTGTTAATTCCTGAAAAGCCTAAGGCTGTTGTGCAGTTTAACGCCGGAACAGGTGCAAAAAAAGAGTTTTACCAATCTTTTTTAGAGTATATAGCAAGCCACGGCTACATTTGCTGCCTATGGGATTACAGGGGTAGCGGAGAGTCTGCACCAGTAAGTCTTAGTGGTTGCAACTACACCTTTAGCGATTATGGCCTAAAAGATATGCCTGCGGTAAAAAGCTACCTTAACAGGCGTTTTCCACACCTGCCATTTACAGTAGTAGCCCATAGTGCGGGTGGTCAACAGTGGGGTTTTCATCAAGACTCTAATAACATAAAGGGAATGTTGGGCTTTGGTGTTTCTACAGGCTATGCCCCTTACCAACCAGTAGGTTTCAGGGTGCTTTCTAATTATTTCTTCCATGTGGTTACACCCATAAGCATACTACTTACAGGCTATGTGGCGGCCAAAAAAGTTAGCAGTATGGAAAACCTACCCAAAAATGTAGTGCGCGAATGGCGCGATTGATGTAAAAAACCCGACTATTTTTTCAACCCTAAATTTTATGGTAAAACTGTACCAATTGGTAACTTTAAAAACTACACCTTTCCTATACACGTAGTAGCAGCAACAGACGACCCCATATCTAACAGCCGCACCATACCTGCATATTGGAACAATGTAAACAGCACGGCAGGTATTACCCACCAAACCATAAGCCCTAAACAATATGAGCTAAAAAAGATTGAACATTTTGGCTTTTTTAAGAAGAATATGAAAGACACGCTATGGGCAGAGGCGGTACAAAAGCTAGATAGCTTTATTGCTTAATTTTGATTGCAAAAGAGCTTGTAACCGACCTTTAGTCTCCGGCCACTCACTTTCAATAATGCTGAAGTAAACAGAGTTACGCTTGGTGCCGTTTTCGCGCACCATATCATTACGTAAAATGCCTTCGGCAATACCGCCAATTTTCTCCACCGCCTTGCGCGACCGCATATTCAGTACATCTACCTTAAACTGCACACGGTACACTCCTAGGCTTTCAAAAGCAAAAGTTAACAGTAACAGCTTGCACTCAAAGTTTACCGCCGATGCCCAATAATCGGGGTGCAGCCACGTCCACCCAATTTCAAGTTTATTATGCAGGGGTTGAAT
>JAIXUZ010000306.1 GCA_027483285.1 Bacteroidota bacterium | reverse complement strand
ACCGATAACCTTAGCGAGTATAACGGCTTGGTAAATGGCATTACAACCGCCGGGTATACTGCCGCTATTGCAGCAGATGGCACCGTTGAAGGCTCTAAAGACTATACCTACACTAAAACAGGGGCAACCGATATAAAAATTACCACCTATCACAAAGAGTACGGCCTCAGCTTGCATAGGTACGACCTTGATAATTATGTTATCCGCATTCGGCCCTAAGCGTTAATAGGTTTACTCCTTAATAGTTGATACATATAAGGCCACAAATAGCACCACCCCGGCACTTAGCAAAAAGGTAGCAGGCGCGCCCAGGCTAAACCATATAATACCCGCCAGGCTGCTGGCTACAAGGGTAGCTATACTTTGAAAGGCTGTGTAAGTACCTACCGCCGTTGCTGTTTTTCCTTTCTCGCATACATTGGTTATCCATGCTTTAGATACCCCGTCGGTAGCTGCTGCATATAAGCCGTACAAAAAGAACAACGCTAAAAAGAATACTTCTGTTTTAGCAATAGCCATACCTGCATACACCAGTACAAATAGTACCAGCCCAATTATAAAAATGGTTTTCTTGCCAATTCTATCGGCTAGTTTACCTGTGGGGTAAGATGCTAAGGCAAACACCAGGTTGTAAAAAATATACATAATTAATACATCGCTATCGCTAAATCCTGCCTCTTTTATTTTCAATAGCAGGAATATATCCGAACTGTTAAACAATGTAAAAACCAACAAGCCTACGACCAGTTTTTTATACACCAGCGGACTGTCTTTCCAGTATTTTATAAAGTCGAAGAACTTTGTTTTAGGCTGATTAACCGTAACCGGCTTACGCTTTTCTTTTACCAAAAATGTAATGCTTACCGCAATTATTCCCGGTATAAATGCAATTAAAAAAAGCATTCGATAATTCTCAGGGTAATAAAGCAAATAAATAAGCGCGGCCAGTGGGCCAATTACAGCCCCCAGGGTATCAAGCGCTTTGTTAAACCCAAATACTGTTGCCTTGGTTTCGGGTGTGGCCTCGTCCGATAGAATAGCATCCCGCGCTCCCGACCTGATACCCTTGCCCAACTTATCGCCAAAACGGGCAAAAAACACCCACAGCGGAATGGTAAATGCTGCAATAGCTGTTTTACTAATGTTGCTAAGCAGGTAGCCCAATTGAACAAAAGGCAACCTGCGGCCTGTGTTATCACTCAAGCTGCCAAAATAACCCTTGCTCAACCCGGCAGCAGCCTCGGCAAAGCCTTCCAATACACCAATAAGCACAATACCAAACCCAATAGATTTTAGATATAGTGGCATAACGGGAATCAACATTTCGCTGGATGCATCGTTAAACAAGCTGACTAACGACAGGATAATTACATTGCGGGAAATAATTTTTGCGCGCTGCATAAGGTAAAGATATATCTTATTAACTCTGTTTTTATAGTTTGTGTATTAAACAATCTACCCGCATAGCTGTAATAATCTACATGAAAAATATTGCCCTTATAACTATCGCATTTGCTTTTAACCTGCAAACGCTTAATGCCCAGTTGGTCGACACTACCTCATATGCTGCACACTATGCAAAAACTAACCGTGCACATGCTGTTGTATTAGGCAGTTGGGGGGCTGTAAACTTAATTGGCGGTACTGCATGGGCACTAAGCAGCACTGGTCAAACACGCCAGTTTAATGTAATGAATGCAGCCTGGGGAGGTATTAATTTAGGTATTGCATCGGTAATGATTATAGGACTTAGAAAAGAAAACGCCAAAACCTATTCTCTTTATGATAACATACAAAGACAGGCTAAACTTGAAAAAGCGTTGCTATTTAATACGGGACTTGATGTAGCCTATGTAATGGGTGGTTTAGCAATGAACTACTACGGGCAATTACCCAATGCTAAAAACGGCGCGCGTCTTCAAGGATTTGGAAATAGTATAATGGTACAAGGCGGCTTTTTATTTGCTCAAGACCTTGTGTTTTATTTACTACATACAAACAACCGTAAAAGGCACCAAGGCGGCTGGCAAGTTCTAATAAATGGGCGGTAATAAAATCTAACGAAAAAGATTCAATAACCTTACTCCTCTTATTTGAGATCCCAGGTACAACCCTTAAGTACTAAAGATTAAGTAGTTTGGATTTTTGCAAAGAACAACCCAGGGTAAGAGTTTGTCATGATGATTACCAGATATTTCTATACCCATTTTAATACTTCCCATTGGTAAAATACATATTGCCATAGGGCGGCGATTCAAACACACAGGATGGGCTATTACTTCATTTGCCCCGCTGCATAATAAATGCCAAGGCAAATAGTAAATAACACAGCCAACCCAATACTATTGCGGACAAGTGTCTTCTTACCCCTTTTAACACGTACAGGCTGGTTTTTCTGTGTACCGGTTATAATCAGTATAAATGGGCGTGCAATAAGATACCCAAGGCTAAATATCCCAAAACCAATATAAAATACTAACATTACAATTCGTGTATAATCTGGTTATTACATTATTAATTAGGAGCCCTGAATGCATCCCATTCTAACCAATGACTATCAATTTTATTTCTTACAATAAACCTTAAGTCGTGGGCCATCCAAAAAAGCTTGTAAGGCATTTCACTTAAATCCAGTGTATCGCCTACGTTTTTTCCGTCGCCCAATGCCGTTTCCTTAAAATAAAAGTAGCCCTTATCATATTTGCCATCAACCTTAGCATAAAATGCGAGGTATTTATCTTCCTGAAAAAAGAATGATTCCCAAAAATTATTCAAGTCAGTTATTATAGCCTTAAAATCGTCCTCTTTTATATGGTGCTTACCAGCAAAATACCGGTAGTTTTGGCGAATAGGCCATGTAACAGCAGTTGGGCTATTGTCAAAGCAAATAAGCGAATCTTTATTAAACTGCACCATGCCATCTAACATAGCCTTATCCTCAGCATATAGATATGTTATATCGGGGTGTTTTAAAATAGTTTGTATCCATTTTTCAGCAGCAGGGGTAGGCAAAGTTGAATATTTGTTGTAGACTATACCACCTCCGTTGGGTTTTTTGGGGGCGCACGCCGTTAGTATTGCTACTATAATGAACAGCCCAAACCAATGCCTTATAGTCATTATAACTCGTGCGTTATCTGGTTAGTTACTTTAGATAGTATCTCAAAGGCATGCTCGGCGGTACGGTTTTCATCATCAAGGGTGGGGTTTATCTCCACCATCTCAAAGCAACATACTTTGCTATCGCGTACCAAACGCAGCAGCAGGTTACCCGCTTCGCGCTCATCCAATCCACCCGGGGCACGGGTGCCTGTGCCTTTAGAAATTGTCGGGTCTAAGCAATCAATATCAAACGATATGTAAATCAGGTCGCAATCTTCCAGTTGGTTCAATATCTCGTGGGCAATTCGGTCTACACCCTTTTTGCGTAGTTCGGTTACCGAGTAGCTCTTAATCTTATGTCGTTTAATAAGGTAATCTTCCTGAGGCTCGGTATCGCGCACTGCAACATATACCAGGTCCTGGTATTGTATTTTAGGCGATAGGCCGCCAAAGTCTTTCAGTTTTTCCCACCACTGCACGGTGTAGTCGTCTAGCTTATTTAGCTTCTTCTCCTGGTTATCTTCAGCCAACACAATAGAAAGCGGCATGCCATGCATATTACCCGATGGTGTTGTATAAGGCGAGTGAATGTCGGCATGAGCATCAATCCAAATTACACCAAGGCGTTTTTTGGGGTTTGCCATTTTTATGGCGGTTATAGTTGCTGCTGCAGTACTATGGTCTCCTCCGAGTATAATAGGGAACACCCTGTCGTTTTTAAGCACCGGAACCAACTCTGCGGCTATTTTGGTAAACATTTTGTGCAGGCCGTTTATACGCTTGGCATCAAAGTGCTTATCAGGCTCCATAAGCAACCTGTTCTCATTAGGTATCTCTACCGTGCGGTTCTTTTTAAAAAATGTACTACCAAAGTCTAAGGCGGCTATCTTAATAGCCTCAGACCCTAAGCTGGCTCCACGGGTACCCGCTCCTATCTCCGATTTTACTTCGTATATCTTAATCTTTTTCATACTTTTTATAGTTGGTGGTTGGCAGTTTGCAGTTGTTGGCATACGCCAAAACAGAACTGATGACCAATGTTAAATCTCTTATTACCACTAAAAAAATTAAAGCAAATTACTTACATTTGCTAAAAATTAACAATGTAACTCACTTGCATTTGATAAAAATCAAATTTCCAAGCGTTGCAAAGCTAAAAAACACCCTGTTTAAAGCATTAAGATATGAAAAATAAGTATATCGACCTTATCGACCAGACCTTTGAGTTTCCTCAGGAGGGCTTTAACGTTGTAGATGGCGAACTCCACTTCTATGATATACCCCTTATGGATATTATAGACCAGTATGGCACGCCCCTTAAAATTTCATACCTGCCTAAAATATCAACCAATATACAAAAAGCCCGAAAATGGTTTAACGTTGCCATGGCAAAGGCCGACTACCAGGGCAAATACACCTATTGTTACTGCACCAAAAGCTCGCATTTTAACTTTGTGTTGGAGCAAGTGCTAAAAACAGAGGCTCACTTAGAAACATCGTCGGCATACGACATGGCCATTATACGCGAACTTATTGCGCAAGGGCTTATTACCAAAGACAAGTACATACTTTGCAATGGCTTTAAACGCCCTCTTTATCAGGAGGAGATAGTTAACCTGATTAACGAGGGGTTTGAGAACGTTATACCTATACTTGATAGTAAAAGGGAGATTGCCTACTACAAAGAAAATTTACAAAAACCAGCTAAGGTAGGTATGCGAATTGCCTGCGAAGAAGAACCTAATTTTGAGTTCTATACATCGAGACTTGGTATACGTTACAGAGATATAGTTGACTTTTATAAAACTGAGTTTAAAGGCAACAAAATGTTTGAAGTAAAGATGCTCCACTTCTTTATTAATACCGGCATAAAGGATACAACTTACTACTGGAGTGAGCTTAACAAGTGCCTTGAAGTATATTGCCAGCTTAAAAAAGTGTGCCCTACATTAGACTCTTTAGACATTGGCGGCGGCCTACCGATACAAAACTCTTTGGCATTTGAGTACGACTATGAGTATATAATTGAAGCCGTAGTGCAACAGATTAAAACCTTCTGTAACCAGAATGGAGTTGACGAGCCTAACATATTTACCGAGTTTGGCTCTTTCACGGTTGGCGAAAGCGGAGCCGCTTTATACTCTGTAGTTGACCAAAAACAACAGAACGATACCGAGCTTTGGTATATGATTGATAGCTCATTTATTACTACTCTGCCTGATATTTGGGGTATTAACCACCGTTTTGTAATGCTGGCCATTAATAACTGGGAGAAAGAATACAACCGCGTTAATTTAGGTGGCCTTACCTGCGACAGCCTTGATTACTATAACGCAGAAGCTCATGTTGGACAGGTGTACTTACCTAAAATAACTAAGGAACAGGAAGAACCGCAATATGTTGGCTTTTTCCATACCGGTGCTTACCAGGAAAGCCTAGGCGGCTACGGCGGCATACAGCATTGCTTAATACCTGCGCCTAAGCACGTTATTATAGACCGCGATGAGAATGGCGAAATTGTTACCCGCCTGTTTAGTAAAGAACAAAGCTATAAGAGCATGTTGAAGACTTTGGGTTACTAGTTTTATAATTAGTAATTATTAATTATGAGGTTTTAGGCAAAATCTAATCATTGATAATTTATAATTCATAATTTAGTACTCTATGAAAAAACTACTGCTTATAACCTTACTGGCAATTAGCACCAGTGCATTTGCCCAATTTTCTACACAAACTATTGATGTAAACGGTGAGCAACGCCAGTTCCGTCAATACCTGCCCAGCGGCCTAACCAACAGCGAGAGTGTTCCACTGGTAATTGCCCTGCACGGTATGGGCGATGATATGCAGAACTTTTCTAATGTAGGCTTTTCCTGGTTTGCCGATACAGCCCGCTTTATCTGCGTTTTTCCACAAGGCCTTAATAGCGAATTGGTAGGCCAGTCTGCTTGGAACAACGGTACGCTTATAGGTTCTACTGCTGATGATATTGGATTTATGAACCGCCTGATAGACAGCCTGTATGTACGCCATAATATAGACCTTTCTCGCGTTTATGTTTGCGGCTTTTCTATGGGCGCAATTATGAGTAACCGCCTGGCGTGCTCTATTCCACAGCGTATTGCCGCTATTGCCCCTGTTTGTGGTGCGTTAAGCTCTCCAGATTTAACATCGTGCAACCCCGGCAGGCCGTTCCCTGTTATGATGATGAATAGCACCGTAGACCAGCTGGTACCATATGCCCCGGCAAGCACGCCTACCTTATCATCGGCACAACAAACCCTTGATTTTTGGAACCAAAACAATAACAATACCGATAGCACTGTAACCGCTATGCCCGATACGGAGAATGATACCATTACCGTAGATAAAATTGCTTTTGCCGGTGGCGGTGCCCCGGTAAATATGTGGAAGCAAAACGATGCAGGCCACCAATGGCTTTACACCCCGGTAAATGATATTGATGCTACTACCGAGATTTGGTTATTCTTCCGCGATAAAGTACATCCAAACCCGGCTACTGTTGGACTTGAAGAGCAAAATGCACCAAAGGTTAGCCTTTACTACAATGGCAGCGATGTTGTTATACGTGCAGATAAAAAAATACAAGGTGTAGAAGTGTACGATATGCAAGGCAAATTGCTTTGCAAAGCAACTACTACCAATGCTCTTGAAACCCGCATGCCACTTAATAACATTGGCAATCAAATGCTAATTGTAAAAGCTATGGTTAATGGGGTAATGGTAGCTAAAAAATTAGCTGTTAATTAATAGAATTGCTTTTGTTAATTGAAAAGCCATAACATTAAAAAACCTCACCGTGACTACGGCAGTGCGCTGTTTGTGCTGATGTTGATTTCGGTAGCCTACTATTTAATTGCCGATTACGATTACATAGGCCATAATAACAATTATTTTATCTACATAGGTATATTACCTGTGCTTGCCGGATTAATTTTTAATGGCTTATACAGGCGTAAAATTCTGTTGGCAGAGCTAACTAAAATGCGTTGGGATTTTTCTAAATTCCTTGTTATTATTTTCCTGCTTTTCCAAGGTTTGGTATTCTCTTTATTCTCATTTGGGCTTGCTGCAAGAGTAACATGGGATGTACTAAATAAACGTGCAGCAGGGCAAAGCCCAACAGAAATAAAATACTGTCCTATAACCCAATTCTACACAAGAAAATCATCTGTTATATATTTCAAGTATGAAAACAGAAGTGAGCGTTTGCAGGTAAACTATGATTCTATAAAAGACTTAGTTAATTCCAAAGCCGACTATACACTTAAACTAACAGTAAGAAAAGGGCTTTGGAATTATTATATAATTGATAACTGGCAAATACTAACAAAAAGTAATTCTTAAGAAAAATCCTTTTTAAGAAGCCTTTCCAGTTCCTGCACGCTAATGTGGTATTGGTAGTTACCTGTTTGAAAGTAGGAAATGTTACCGGTTTGTTCTGATACCACAATAGCAACCGCATCGGCATGCTCTGTAATACCAATAGCAGCACGATGGCGCAGGCCCAGGTTGGCAGGTAGGTTGAGCTTCTCACTCACAGGCAAAATACATTTAACAGCCTTTATTCGGTTTTCGGTTATAATCATAGCCCCATCGTGCATGGGGTTGTTTTTGTAGAAGATATTCTCCATCAAAATAGACGATACCTCAGCATCAATAATATACCCCGTATTGGCATAGAACTTTAAATCTGTTTTGCGCGACACCACAATCAGGGCACCTGT
>JAIXUZ010000213.1 GCA_027483285.1 Bacteroidota bacterium | reverse complement strand
GAGGTTACCAAAGCCGACGACTTTATTGTTAGCGATAAATTAATCAGCTTAATGATGAGCCAGGTATCAGAAAACAAAGCCCTGATGGATGTGTTTGAAGACCTTATGGACTCTGAAGGCAGCGAAATTTATTTGAAGCCTATTACCAACTATATTAAGCCGGGCGAAGCAATATCGTTCTATACCTTACTGGAAAGTGCTAAACGCCGTGGCGAGATAGCCATTGGCTACCGCATACAATCAGCAGCGCACGATAGTGACAATGCCTACGGAGTAAAAGTAAGCCCCGTAAAAAGCGAAAAAATCACTTTTACTGCCGACGATAAACTTATTGTAGTAGCGGAGGATTAGTAGCTATTTGATTGAAAAGGCGGCTACTTAAGAAATTAATCGGAGTCATCCCTGCGAAAGCAGGGATCTCCTATGGTCTTAGTTAGGAAAACAAATTAAAAGAAAAAATTGATAGGCTTATTTTACTAGATTGTCAACATAGTCTGCAACCTTGACATACATTTCTTCTTTGTCATTTTCACTTAATTTGCTAAGAGGATGTTTTGGGTCATTTATTGCTTGAAATTTTGATAAATTATCGTCACTTGTAAATCGACAAGGTTTTACAATTAACGGTAAAATTACTTTGCCTTTTTCTTCAGCAGCTTTCAATAACGGTGGTAATTCATTATCTACAATAAAGTCAGAAGCTAAAAAATCCGCACTAATTAATAAAATAGCTATAGTGGATTTTTCAAGTGCAGAATTAATTTTGTCTTTCCATTTTTCTCCAGCTTTAATTTTTGTATCAACCCATAAATCAATTTGTCCTTTTTTTTCGAATGGTTTCAAGTGAATTCTTAGCCTTTCTAAATACTCATTATCATTGTGTGAGTAGCTAACAAATATTGATTTAATATTTTTCTGCGGTTTGTCATCATTGGTTTTTTTTAATAAGAAATCAATTGGTTTTGCCTTATTAAAAAAACTTAATAGTGGTTTGATTAAAGTTTCTTGAAGTCTAAATCTGTCATATATAACACTTTGGTAATGTGATAAATCTAGTGGTATCTCTTTGCTTCTGATACAAATAGGAATAATTGGTTTGCTTTGAGTTTGTGCCTTTGATAGTTCTTCTCTAACAGTATTATTAATTGAGAAAGTACTAACTTCTGCAATCACAATATCTGATTTATGAATAGCTTCAGTAACTTTTCTTCCAATGCCTCCAGTTTTTGCAAAATCTTCAGCACGTGTTAAAGTATATCCTACTTCTTTTGCGGCAAATTTAACAGCTTCGTAAATGTCTTCATATTCAGATTTAAATGGAAGGATTAGAAATATTTGCATAGAGTTAGTTTTGATTTTCAGTAAAAGTAATTATAACATTAAAATATTTCAGCATTTATATTTTAATCCGGGAGCCTAGATTTCCCTGATAGTCAAACCTTACTCGCTACAATCTTCTTATACCTAAGCAACAAAGGCACAATCCACAGTACCACAAAAAACGCACATGCCCCATAGGCATAAACCACATTATTGCCCTGTGCAAAAAACGGCAGCGCAAAAATGGAAGTAAGCGTAGCACGCAAAAAGATGTTACTCATGTTAAAGATAGAGTTGGTGCGGCCTATCACGTTGTTCGGTACATGGTTAAACAGCCAGGTAATGCGCAGCACCCGTATGCCCGCGTTGGTTACGCCAAACATCACACTTATAAAAAAGAACAGCAAGAGGCTGTTGGTTACCGATGCCATAAAAAAGAATATAGCCGATAGTGCCATAAGTATTATCACCGCCTTCACCTCGTTAGTTTTACTAAACAGCCTGCGTATAGCAAAGCCCGCAAACAGCGCGCCTATGGCGTAATATATCTCTGCCGACGCATACACGTCGGCGCTAAGTTGCAGGTGGTTGTTTATATACGATGGAAGCAGGAAATGCACCTCCACAATAAGCACCACAAACACCATGAACGACGCCTGCCCGAATACCGAAATATTGGTGTGGTTTTTTAAAAAGCTAAAGCCCGTTTTCAGCCGCTCGTAAATGGTGCCGGTGTCTATAACCCTTTCCACATGGGGTTTATACTTTATCAGCGATATAAATACCAATGCCAGAAAATACGTTGCGGCATTCAGCATAAATATATCCTGCAACTTCCATGGGGTAATATCAAAAGGCATTGCCAGGTTAAAGCCCATCAGGTTTAAATGCCCGTTGGTAGTGCCGCTAATAAGCAATGCCGCAAAGGCCCCCGATATTACGCTGGTCGATTGGCCCTGAATTTCTATATACGAATTTACCTTACCATAATCCTCCGGGCGGCTAACCTCTTGCGCAAAGGCGTACAGCGCCGGGTAGTGTATGTTATATACCAGCATGGTAGTTACAAATACAGCCGCTATCAGCGCCATGGGTACTTCACCCAATACAAACCCTGTAATGGCTATGCTTAGCAGCACCACACCACCTATCAGGTTTATAAAAAAGAAGTTGCTCTTGCGCGAGTATTTGTCTACCAGCAGGCCCGAGTATAAACTCCACACCATGGTAAACAGCGTTGCCCCCGCGTATATCAACCCAAATAGCGATTCCTCATTTAGCACCGACTTAAAATACCACGGTATAGCCAGCATGCTAATGCCCTGCGCAAAGCCCGATACTATATTAGCCAAAAACAAAAATTTAAGCGCATTGCGGTTTTGCATCCCACAAAGGTAATTGTATTTTAAGTCCCCTCCTTTTAAGGAGGGGTGTCCGCCTTTTGGCGGACGGGGTGGTTACCATCGGGCAGCTTCTGCGAAACTAAATTACCGGCAACTGCCAACCGTGAACTGGCAACTTAAACTATCTTTGCCCCAATGTCTAAAAGATTAATAGCCCACTTTGCTATATTGGGCGCCAATGTTATTTACGGGTTAAACTATTTTATTGCCAAAATAGCCATGCCCGATTATTTAAAGCCGCTGGGCTTTATCCTGTTAAGGGTTATAATAGCCACTATGCTGTTTTGGCTGGTTACTCCCCTGTTTACCAAAGAAAAGGTACAACGTGCCGATATGATGCGCCTTATACTTTGCGGTTTCTTTGGTATAGCTGTAAACCAGTTGTTGTTCTTCTCGGGGTTAGATTTAACATCGTCTATAGATGCCTCTATTATTATGATTTGCACCCCGGTACTTGTTATGATAGTGGCCTTTATTTTAACTGGTGAAAAGCTAACGCTGTTTAAAGTAGGCGGCATTGCTTTAGGCGCGGCAGGGGCAGCCTTGTTATTAGCCAACAGCCCAAAAGACAGCAGCGGTGGCGGCAACCTGTTGGGCAATATTATGATACTGTTCAATGCCCTTTCGTATGGTGTGTATCTGGTTATAGCCAAGCCGCTAATGGCAAAATACCATCCGCTAACGGTGCTTAAATGGTCGTTTTTGTTTGGTATGGTAATATGTATACCCTTTGGCGCGCAACAGGCAATGGAAATACAGTGGGCAACACTTCCGCCCAATGCATGGTTTAGCGTGGTGTATGTAATTATTGCAGCCACATTTATTGCCTACCTGCTAAACAACCTGGCTTTGGGTACGGTAAGCGCATCGGTAGTTGGGGTATATATTTACCTGCAACCTGTTATAGCCGCCATTGTTGAAATCGTGGTTGGTAACAGCGCGCCCGATGCTGTCAAAATAATCTCGGCATTGCTCATATTTACAGGAGTATACTTAGTAGGCCGCCCGGTAAAGGCAAAAGCTGCACAAGCGTAGTTTTTTGGGTTAGGCCACGCAATAAAGCTATGGCCCAGACAAACGAACTTTTAGAAAAAGCCAAACTCGAAATTATGCAGGCGCAAACCCGCCGCTTTAAAGAGTTTTATGGCGAATATTTTAACCGCGAAGACAGTGCCGATTTGGTAAACTTCTTCATGGAGAAAATCTATAACCTCGATTCGCAGGGCGATATCATCCAAACAGCTATCAACACTTTTGGCAAGATTAAAAACAAGCTGCCGGCCGAGATTAAAAAATCTATACAGGATGTTATAGACCTTAACGATGTTACCCATCAAATGGATGAGGGGATGGCGGAAGTGCTTATTGAAAGGGGCTGGAAAGGGGGGCAAATTGCAACCTCTGAACTAACAGAGGTGTATAAGCAATACAACCACCGCGATATGCGCATAAAGCAACTGGAAGTGATGATTGATACGCTGGAGTTTAGCCACCAGCTGGCCCATAGCGCACTAGGTAAGGTATTACTTGGCCCCGCCCGCTTAGCCGCCCGCATTTTCAGGGTTATGGTGTTGTTTGAGTTTTTAGAAGAAGGCTATCTGGCCACCCGCAAAGTTACTGTCGACGATTTTAACGAATTCCTCCACAAAGTGGAAGAAAAAGAATGGGAATACCTGTATGTCAATCTGGGCAAATAATCAACCCTCCCCCCCTTGCCCCCTCTCCCGAAAGGACAGGGGGTTAAAAAAATATCCCCTCTTGAGAGGGGTGTCAAAGCTATGCTTTGACGGGGTGTGTAAAATGGGCAAAACTGCATTTATTATTTTTAGTTTTTCATTTTT
>JAIXUZ010000120.1 GCA_027483285.1 Bacteroidota bacterium | reverse complement strand
GTGACATTGCTTTTTATGTAAACGGAAGCGAGCGCAGCATATTGCAAGCCGAGCGTTTGGTGCTAAACTTTATGCAACGCATGAGTGGTATTGCTACTACTACAAATCGTTTGGTTAAGATGATAGAGGGGACAAACTGTAAGTTGCTTGATACCCGCAAAACCACTCCGGGTTTACGTATCATTGAAAAATGGGCCGTAAAAATAGGAGGGGGACATAACCACCGCGTAGGCTTGTATGATATGATTATGCTAAAAGATAACCATGTTGACTACTGCGGGGGGATAGAAAGGGCCATAGATTCAGCCAATAAATACAATGCAGAAACAGGCAGAAGCCTGGCGATAGAAATAGAGACCCGCAACCTTAATGACGTTGCCCGTGTTATAGCACATGGCGGAGTGCAGCGCATTATGCTCGATAATTTTAGCGTAACTGATGCGCATAAAGCCGTTGAGTTGATTAACCACAAGTTTGAGGTAGAGGCATCGGGCGGGATAACGGAAGCTACCCTAAGGCAATATGCCGAAACGGGTGTTGATTATATATCAGTTGGTGCGCTTACCCACTCGGTTAAAAGCCTTGATTTGAGTTTGAAAGCTACTTTATGAGGGATTTAAAATGGTACCAACGGCCTTTGCCCGATGTTTTAGCTGAAACCAAAGTGTTTGCGTTTATTAAGTCGGTGCTAAGTCGTATTGTGTTGCCCGGTTTTAGAGGGTTGCCATTGTGGTATGTACTGTCGTTTTTTTATAAAGGGTTGCAGCATGGCTCAGTAGGTATTAGGGCTGCTGCATTATCGTATAATTTCTTTTTGGCCATATTTCCGGGTATCCTGTTCTTTTTTACCCTTGTACCTTATTTACCTATAGAAAACCTGACCGCAGAGGTTTTACAACTAATGCGCGATGTGTTGCCGGAGGATATTTATAAAGTATCAGCAGGTACTATAGTAGATATTGTAAGTATAAAACGCACGGGCCTTTTATCGTTAGTGCTTTTTACATCGTTATATTTTGCATCAAGTGGCATTACCTCTATTATACAGGCGTTTAACAGTACTTTTCATACAATAGAAAGGCGTAAATGGTGGCAGCAGCGGGTAGTGTCACTAAGCCTTACATTAATGGGCTTCATATCCGTTATAACGATGGCTTTGTTTTTCTTGTTTAGCGATATTGCCGTTGCATCGTTTATGAATAAGCAGATGGTAAACAAGTCGTTAGTAGAGTTATTGGTAAATATTATTAAGTTTTTGTTTGCCGTGTTTATGACCTTTTTAGGGATATCGTCGCTCTACTTTTATGGCCCATCAAAACGTAAAGGGCATTTTAAATTCTTTTCGCCGGGCAGTATAGTGGCTACGGTGTTGTTCCTGGCATCGTCTTATGGGTTTTCGGTATACCTGACCTATTTCAATAGCTATAATAAGCTGTACGGTTCTATCGGAACGATAATCCTGTTACTAGTTTGGATAAACCTGAATGCCTGGGTGCTTTTGCTGGGCTTTGAGCTTAACGCAAGTATACGTTCGGCAAGGCATACGAGAGATGCTGACCAACCGCAGGTTGGTAATTCATAATTCATAATTCATAATTCAAAATGCAGAATTCATAATTAGGTTTCGCAAATCATTTTGCATTATGAATTGTGCAATATGCATTAATTTTTGCGTAGCAAAAATTACTTAGCTTCTATGTTGAATTGCTGGATAAGCTGGGCGCCACCAATGCTTTTAAGCAGGTAGTATACCTGGAATGTTTCGCCGGCGGTTGTGGTAAGCGAGCCAATACAATATTGGGCACCACCCGGCTGGACGCTTTTGTGCTTAAGGGTGTAGCCATTGGGTTTGTGCTTATTGAAGAAATCCTGCACTACCAATTCAGCTTGTTGCTTGCTGTACATACCTTCTTTGTCCAGTATAGTTAAGTCTACATTGGCGGCAAAGTAAACAGATAATGATTTGGCATTACCGGAGCGAATGCCTTTACCTATTTCTTCATATATATCCATTGGTTCAGGTTCGGGTGCAAACGCCGAAGCAACAATAACCAAAGCAACCAAAATAATATTTTTCATTGTTTTTGAGTAATCAAGGAGAAAATTACAAAAATTGCGCCAAATATGTAATAAATTTATTTTCAAATGAAAATAACGCTAATTGCGGTTGGTAAAACCAAAGAAAAGTACCTGCAGGATGGGGTAGAGGAGTATGTAAAACGGTTGACCCGCTTTGCCACGTTTGATGTTGTAGTGGTGCCTGAGGGTAAAACAACAGACAGTGCTGTGGGCAAACAAAAGGAGGGCGAAGCGATACTGGCCAAAATAGAAAAGAACGATTATGTTGTGCTGCTTGATGAGCGCGGTAAACAGTTTACATCAGAAAAATTTGCGGGCTATATAGATACCAAAGCCGCATTAGGAACAAAAACGCTGGTGTTTGTTATTGGCGGGGCCTTCGGCTTTACCGATAAGGTATACGAAAGGGCTAATGAAAAGATCGCCTTATCAGAAATGACGTTTAGCCACCAAATGATACGCTTGTTTTTTACCGAGCAGCTATACAGGGCGTATACCATAATAAAGGGTCACCCTTATCATAATGAAGGGTAAATCAAACTAAAAATTAAAAGTGAAATACTAAAAATTGGTTTATAATAAAGCTATTAACTTTTAGTTTTCTGCTTTTAACTTTTTAACGGCTTTGCGAAAGAGATAACCTCTTTATCGGTGATGTTTTTATCGCTAAGGATTACCAAGCGTTCTATCACGTTCCTAAACTCGCGGATGTTGCCTGTCCAGTCGTATTTCTGTAACTCAACCAAGGCATCGGGGGTGATTTTTTTCAATGCCATGCCGTAATCGTTGCAAATAAGCTTTAAGAAATGGTCTGCGAGCATTGGGATATCATCTTTACGCTGGTTTAGTGATGGAACCTGTATTAGGATTACGCTTAAACGGTGGTATAAATCTTCCCTAAAGTTGCCCTTTTCAATTTCTTTTTGCAGGTTTTTATTGGTAGCAGCTACTACGCGCACGTCTACCTGTAGTTCTTTTTCGCCGCCTACGCGCATTACCTTGCTCTCTTGCAGGGCTCGTAATACTTTAGCCTGGGCAGAAAGGCTCATATCGCCAATCTCATCAAGGAACAATGTTCCGCCTTGGGCTTGTTCAAAGCTGCCTTTGCGTTGTTTTATGGCTGATGTAAAAGCACCTTTCTCGTGCCCAAATAATTCGCTTTCTATCAGTTCAGAGGGTATAGCCGCGCAGTTAACTTCAACAAAGGCGCCATTAGCACGGTTGCTTTTTTCGTGCAGGTGGCGGGCTACCAGTTCTTTCCCTGTTCCATTCTCTCCGGTAATCAGTACGCGGGCCTCGGTAGGGGCTACACGGTCTATCATGTCTTTTATCTGCTTTAGCGCGGGGCTATCGCCAATCATATCAAATGTTTTTGATATTTTACGCTTCAGCACTTTGGTTTCGGTAACCAGGCTTTGGCGTTCTAAGGCGTTGCGCACGGTAATTAGCAGGCGGTTAAGGTCGAGGGGTTTTGATATAAAGTCGTACGCGCCTTTTTTGATTGCACCTACCGCGGTATCAATATCGGCATGGCCTGAAATCATGATAACAGGGATGTCGGGCTGAATTTCCAGAATTTTATCCAACACATCAATGCCATCCATTTTGGGCATTTTAATGTCGCAAAGCACAAGGTCGTACGTGCTTTTTTTCAAAAGTTCAAGACCTTCAATACCATCCGGAGCTTCGGATACGATGAACTTTTCGTATTCAAATATATCTTTAAGCGCATTACGTATTGGGCGCTCATCATCAATAACCAGTATTTTACTTTCTTCAGCCATAATGTTCGGTGTTAGCCTCTTTATCTGTTTGCTTGGCCTTTAGTTTGGTTGCCGGCTTTGGGGCAGGCTTTTCCTCTTCAAGGTCTTGCATTATTTTATATAGTATACCCTCTTTTAACGAATAAGAAGAAAGTACCATTTCTTCCATTTTAAGTTTGGTAATAATGTATTTAATAAACACTACCGCCACCACAATCATCTCAACCCGCATGGGTGCCAGCCCTTTCATTTTAAGCCTTGCATCATAGTTTGATGTAACAATGGTATGGTACATTTGCTCAAAATAATCAAGGTTAAACATATAATCTGTTTTAACCAAGGGGTTCTCGGGGGTGTGAAACTTATGGTAAATCATTTCGGCTAAACTGTCGAACGAGCCCGATGAGCCAACCAAAACATCAGTGCCAAATTTATCAACCGCCTCTTCCAGCGTCTTTAACTCTTTTTTCAGGTAACGGTTTAATTCTTTAATCTCATCGGCCGTAATAGGTTCTGAGGGATTAATGCGTTCCAAAAGCCGTGCCGCACCCAGGTCGAAACTGTGTTTCCAGAATATTTTTTTGTCGTTGGCAATAATAAACTCAGTACTTCCGCCGCCAATATCCATTATCAGGTGACGCTTTTTGCCCATTGGGTGCGCCTGGCGAACGCCATAGTAAATAAGTTCAGCCTCTTTGTTGCCCGATATTATTTTTACCTCAATACCAGTTTCGACCTCTATTTTTTTTACCAATGCTTTGCCATTTTTTGCAGAGCGGATGGCTGAAGTGGCAAAGGCGTATATCTTGTCTACATTAAACTTATCAATGTTCTGCTTATGGAATTTCATGGCATTTAAGCCACGCAGGAACGGGGTATGCGATATCTCGTTATTGTTAATGCCACCCTCGCCAAGCTTTACTGGTATTTTATCTTTAAATAAGGGGATAAGCTGCCCACGGCGGTTTATCTCTGCTATAAGCAGTTTAAAAGTGTTTGTACCTAAGTCTATTACAGCTATTTTCAAATGCCGGTGGGTTAGAGTGTAAATGTAGAAAAAGTTGTGGGTCGTAAGTTACCTGGCAACATAAAAATTCTACTAACCATATTTACCACATAGGCACATAGAAACATAGGCCTACTACTAGCTATTTAAAGCATTAAAATTGGTGTTTAGCCAATTATCTAACCCTTATAAAAAAGCCATTTGCCAAGTTCCCTCCAGCTGGTTTTTTTGCCGTACATCAATATCCCTGTGCGGTATATGCGGCCGGCCAACCAGGTTACAAATACAAAGGTTACCGCCAGCGATACCATTGATAAGGCTATTTGCCACATTGGTGGGTCGAATGGCATACGCACCATCATAATGATAGGGGAGGTGAGTGGTATAATGGATAGCCAAAAGGCTACGGGCCCATCGGGGTTGTTCAGCACAAACTGCATCATTACAAACCCAAATATCATGGGTAGTGTTATGGGGAGTATAAACTGCTGGCTGTCGGTCTCGTTATCTACAGCCCCGCCAATAGCGGCAAACATAGCGCCATATAGCAGGTAGCCCAGTATAAAGTACACGATAAAGGAGAATACTATTTTGCCAAACGGTAGCTCCATTAATGTGTTTAACGCCTGGCCACGCTCTGACGATACATCGGCATTGTCTTTTTGCATAGGGTCTGACGGTTGTTGTGATGATATCTCTTTAGCTACGTTTTGCGAGTCGTACTTATCAGTACCCACCATGGTTTGCGCGGCTGTGGCTATTGTAGCACTAAGCACCACCCACAATACAAACTGGGTAAGGCCTACCAGGCCAACACCAATTATTTTGCCCAACATAAGCTGGAATGGCTTAACCGACGATACGATAACTTCGACAATGCGGCTTGTTTTTTCTTCCATAACGCCACGCATAATCATATTGCCATACATAAAAATAAAGAAGTAGATAAGCACCCCTAACAATATGCCTATAGCCATATTAAGCTCGGCACTTTTCTCCTTTTGCTTGCCAGCATCATCAATCTCTACCGATTTTATATTAACCCTTTGTAGGGTTTTATCTACCAACGCTTTATCAATGCCCGATGTTTCCAGCTCGCGGCTGCGTATCTCTTCCGTTAGTACATTCTCTATAAACGAACGTACGCCCAAGCCCACATTTTTGTTTGATATAAGGCGGGTATACTTTTTAATCTGATTAAAATCGCCCTGGGTAGTTATGGGTATATCCAACACCGCATAAAAGTTGTTGGTTTCAAAATTAGCCAGCGCGTTGTTTATGCTCGATGGTTCAATGTACATAAACTTAATTTTATCTGTCTCCTTTTCCTTAAGGGCAGAATAGTATAGCATAGAAGGGTCAGACACGGCAATGGTCCTGACTTCATCTGACACTTCCGCCAATAAAATAGGTAGCACCGTTATAGCCCCAAATAATAATGGGCCTAAAATTGTCATAATTATAAAAGCCGGTTTGCGAACGCGGGTTATGTATTCGCGTTGTATGATAAGCGATATCTTTCCCATGTTATGCTTTGTTTTCTGTTGGGATGCCACCAATAGGCAGCCCGGTTACTAATGAAATAAAAATCTCGTTTACGGTAGGTATTAACTCTTTAAAGCCATGTACCCTGCATACAGGCAATATGGCATTTAGCAAGTCGTTAGGGGTGTTTGCACCCAACAACCTAACCTGCGCGCGGTTTATGCCATCTTCTTCGTGCTTACTTACCAGCTCATAACCGGCCCATAGCGCGTTGCCAAAGCTTATCCAGTTGCCTTCAAAGTCAACCTCGTATAAGTTATTTTTAAAGCGGTGGCGAATTTCTTTCACCCCTCCGTCCAGTATCTTCTCCGATTTATTTATCAGCGCAATATGGTCGCACATTTCTTC
>JAIXUZ010000128.1 GCA_027483285.1 Bacteroidota bacterium | reverse complement strand
GGTACTTACAATTTCCGCCATTGCACCTTTGCCAACTATTGGGGTGGAAACACAGCTCGCCAAACCCCTACCCTGCTGTTAAACAACTATTCTGATGACGGCACATCTATTACCCCTTACGCTTTAACTGCCCATTTCCAAAACTCTATCATCTACGGTAATATTGATAGTGAGATTGGATTCGACCTTGTAAACTCGGGCCCAACTCCTAACCTGCTATTCGAAAAATCGCTGATTAAGATAGACCCTGAGTTTGATACCAATATTCCAAGTGTTTTTGTCAACATCATTAAAAACCCTTTTCCTTCGCTCGATTTTAAGTCAACGTTTGAAAACGATTACCGTTTAGATACATTAACCGTAGCCCAGGATGCTGGTGATGTAAACATCACCAATAACAACCCGCCTATCATTACAGACAACACTGGCACCATAAACCGTGTTATAGGTTCTGCCCCTGATATGGGTGCTTTCGAAAGGGAATACTAATCTGTTATTCAGCATTTTGCTCTCATATTTTCATTTGCTGTTTGTAGTATTTTAAAATCGTTACCTTAGCATAGAATTAATATTCTATGAAACGTATAGTACTCGCAATTGCAACATTCTT
The DNA here is from genome assembly GCA_027483285.1 of Bacteroidota bacterium. Classification (GTDB taxonomy): domain Bacteria; phylum Bacteroidota; class Bacteroidia; order CAMBQF01; family CAMBQF01; genus CAMBQF01. Next base: position 6,373 of record JAIXUZ010000128.1, on the reverse strand, counting down.
TAGTGTTGTTTCATTAAATGCCCAAACACTGCCCATAGGTTGGGCTCCTGGCGAAAGAGAATTAATGCCATCGTACCTTTCTTCTTTTGATGAGAAGAGACCCGGCAACACATCGCCCCCATTAGGCAAACTCCGCAATATGGGCCAATGGGAAGAAATTGATGCCCTGGTTATTACATGGACAGGTTTTCCAGGTATTCATCGCGAAATTATTAAGTATGCCCAAACAGAGTGTAAGGTGTATATCGTTTGTTCTGATTCGGTTGCTGTTAAAAGCAACTTAACCAGCAATAACATACCACTTACAAGCAACCTAAAGTTTATAATTACTCCGTTTAACAGTATATGGGCCCGCGATTATAGCGCTAACTCTGTTTATGTAAACGATGTAGACTCGTTGATTTATGTAGACTGGACATATAACCGCCCACGCCCAAAAGATGATACAACATGCCGCGCCATTGCTGCTAAAGCCGGTATTGCTTTATACCAAACAACATTAGACCCTAATAAGCTTATCCATACCGGCGGTAATTACATGACTGATGGTTTAGGTACTGCGTTTTCTTCTGAATTGATATTAGACGAAAACCCAACCAAAACAGAAGCGCAGATTGATACCATAATGAAGAAATTTATGGGCATCAACCGCTACATCAAAATGGAAATACTGCCATACGATGGTATACACCATATTGATATGCACATGAAACTGTTAGATGAGCAAACCCTTTTGGTAGGTGAGTATGCGACAGGCGAATCCGATGGCCCACAAATTGAAGCCAATATCAACTATGTAATGAGTAATTTCAACTCATACTTTGGCACACCTTATAAGTTAGTCCGCATACCACAGCCACCTGATAATGGTGGAGATTACCCCGATAATAACGGCGATTATTACACCTATACCAATGCTGTATTTGTAAATAAAACTCTTTTGCTGCCTATATATGGTAATGCTTATGATACAACGGCCATTCGAATATTAAAAGAAAACCTGCCGGGCTACCGAGTTATAGGTATCCCTTGTACTGATATTATACAGCAAAGCGGCGCTATCCATTGTATTACCCATTCTATTGGTGTTAAAGACCCTTTGCTTATTGTACACCAAAAGCTGGAAGATACCTACAACTACCAAACGCCCTATGCAGTTAATGCACGCATTCAGCATAAATCAGGTATACAAAGTGGGGTTACATATTGGACAACCGATACAACTACCTCACCTATTGTATGGCAAACAGCGGCTATGACTAATACCGACGTGCCAAATAACATTTGGACAGCCAACATTCCTCCGCAATTGCCTACAACACGTATTTTCTATTATATAGAAGGGCAGGCCAACAGCGGTAAAATGCAGGTAAGGCCTATTACAGCCCCAACAGGTTTCTGGAATTTTAAAATACTGGGCGACCCTATTGATACAAACACCACTGCCCTGCATAATATTGATGTTGATGCAAAGGCTATGCTGCCTTACCCTAACCCTGCATCTACAATAACATGTATACCGGTGTTTGCCAAAGGCGCTACCAATGCCCATGTTTATATTACCGATATGGTTGGGCAAAAAATAGCCGACCTGCATAATGGCGATATTCCTGCCGGCACCTCTAACTACTTTATCAATGCAGCTATGCTACCACAGGGTATGTACTTTGTAACGGTAGAAACCCCAAGGGCCAAAAACACAGTAAAACTATTGGTTAAATAGTTGGTTGTTCTTAGTTTGTAGTTGATAGTAAAGAGTCATCCAATTTATAATGAAAAGAGCCCTTGAATATTTCAAGGGCTCTTTTCATTTCTGGCAACCGCCAACTGTGAACTGGAAACTATAATGTCGCCAAATCAATTACAAAACGGTATTTAACATCGCTTTTCAGTATACGGTCGTATGCCTCGTTAATGATAGCAATATTAATTACTTCAACGTCTGATACTATGTTATGCTCCGCACAGTAATCAAGCATTTCCTGGGTTTCAGGTAAACCACCTATTGATGAACCCGTAATAGCCCTGTTGCCGCCTATTAAGGCAAAACCCATAAACTCCATTGGTGTTGGTGGTATGCCTACACAAATTTGCACGCCATTTACAGCCAGCATACGCAGGTACATAGTATAATCGTGCGGTGCCGATACGGTATCAACTATAAAATCGAAATAACTGGCATAAGCCTTTACCTCGTCGGCATTTTTGGTATTTACAAACTTATGTGCGCCCAGGCGCTTAGCATCTTCCTCTTTATTGGCCGATGTACTAAGCACAGTAACTTCAGCACCAAACGATACAGCAAACTTAACCGCCATGTGGCCTAAGCCACCCAAACCTAATACCGCAACTTTATGCCCCTTGCCTATCTTCCATTTGCGTAGTGGCGAGTAGGTTGTAATGCCTGCACATAGCAACGGTGCAACACCTGCCAATGGCAATTTGTCTGATACTTTTACTACAAAGCTCTCAGTTGTTACAATCTTATCAGAGTAGCCACCGTAGGTTGGGGTAACTTTGTCCTGCTCAACTGAATTATATGTAGCGCTTGCTCCTTTTTTACAAAACTGCTCCTGTCCGTTTTTGCAATTCTCACATTCGTGGCAAGAATCTACTAAGCAGCCAATACCAGCTAAATCACCTTCTTTAAACTTAGTAACTTCTGCGCCTACTTTAGTAACACGGCCTACAATTTCATGCCCCGGTACCATGGGGTAACGTGCAGGCCCCCATTCGCTGCGGGCCTGGTGAATATCAGAGTGGCAAACCCCGCAGTATAATATCTCTATCTGAACATCTTTCGGCCCAACCTCGCGGCGCTCAAAGCTCCAAGGGCCTAATTTTTCTTCTTTGCTATGTATGGCATACGCCTTTGCTCCTATCATAATTTTAGTTTATTTGTGTAAATGTAGCAGAGAACAAGGATAAACTAAAATTGTTAACTAGGGGTTGAAAAAATGAGATTATAATTCCTTTTTCATACACATTCCTTTAGTTACTTTACTTACTGAAATGAAAGATAAAGTAGTAATAGTTACGGGTGCATCAAGCGGTATAGGTTTAGCATGTGCCAAAGAGTTTGCTGCGCAAGGTGCAATTGTGGTTTTAGCAGCCCGTAGTGTTGATGCCTTAAGTACATTAAAAGCCGAATTAGAAGCAAAAGGCACTAAAACACTGGTTGTAGCAACAGATGTTAGCAAAGAGGCTGACTGCCAAAACCTGATAGATCAAACTATTAAAACGTTTGGTAGGATAGATATTCTGGTAAACAATGCCGGTATATCTATGCGCGCCTTGTTCAATGATGCAGATTTAGATGTTTTGCGCCGCTTAATGGATGTAAATTTTTGGGGAACTGTGTTTTGCACAAAATATGCATTACCATATATATTAAAGTCAGGTGGCACGGTAGTTGGTGTATCATCAATAGCAGGCTTTAAAGGCTTACCGGGCCGTACAGGCTATTCGGCATCAAAATTTGCCATGAATGGCTTTTTAGAATCGCTTAGAGTGGAGAACCTTAATAAGGGTATAAATGTTTTAACTGTATGCCCCGGGTTTACGGCTTCTAATATTAGAAACGTTGCTTTGGGTAAAGATGGCAGCGCACAGGGCGAAAGCCCGCGCGATGAACAAAAAATGATGCAGCCTGACGAGGTTGCCCGCCACATGATAAGCGCTATTGTAAAACGTAAAAAGCTAATAGTGTTAACGGGCCAGGGCAAACTGGTAGTGCTGCTAAACAAGCTTTTCCCCGCGTGGGTAGACAAATTGACATTTAAAGAAATGGCTAAAGAAAATAATTCGCCATTTAAATAATTAGTTTATATTTATATCAGCAAAAACATAACAGCTATGGAAACTATAGCCCACACTGAAACAACCCAAATTGAAATTCTTATTAACGAAGGTTTTGAGAATGTGCGTTTTGGGCAGACCATGGAAGAAATCCGTACCGCTTTGGGCGACCCTGAAGAAACCGAAATGCACGATGAAGATGAAGAAACTGATGTGGTTATCTGGCATTACTGGGACCGCGGCTATTCTATCTTCTTTGAACAGGAAGCCGGTTTTCATTTTTCTTGTTCAGAGATAAGCAATCCTAATACTATACTTTGGGGTCAAAGAATCTTTACTTTAAATAAAGATCAAATAAAGAGCCTGTTTGAAGAGAAGACCTACAAAGAGATTGAGAACGAAGTACATGAATGGGGCGAAGAGCGACTAAGCATTATAGATGCTATGGTTGATTTTTATTTTGAAGGGCCTAAACTTATATCGATTAACTTCGGTAAGCTCTTGTATTAAAACAGAGTTTTTTTAAGTTCCTATCATCTATTGTGCTTTGGCAAGCACCTTATGTTCCTATTAACATATCAATTAGTGCATCAAAAAATATACATTATAGGCCTACCTGGTGTTGGCAAAAGCACTCTTGGCAAAGAATTAGCAAGCCGGCTAAACATATCTTTTGTTGATTTAGATAATTACATTGAAGAAACACAAGATCAGCCAATTGAATATATTTTTAAAGCCGCAGGTGAAGATATGTTCAGGAATATAGAGGCACACGCTTTAACGTCGTATTCTCAGCTAAATCATTCGTTTGTAATGGCTTGCGGAGGCGGCACCCCATGCTATAGTAATAATTTAGAGTATATAAAAAACAATGGTATTAGCTTATACTACACGCAAACCATTGATAGCATTGCAAAACAGTTAACAAACGATAGTAGCATAAGGCCTTTGTTAAAAAATATCAAACCCGATGAACTGCCTCTTTACCTCAATAAATTATTAAATAAGCGAGAGCCATATTACCTGAAAGCCAACGCGGTATGCAACAGCATTGATTCAGCATTAGCATCATTAAACAACCTTTTCAGGGGGCATCAAGGCTTGTAATAATTTCAATTTTTGGTTATATTTGCATAACCTGATTTATTAACTCGCTTTCGTAAATGAAGAAAATTTTATTGGCTACGGCTGCATTTGCAGTAATGTTTGCTACCAATGTTTCGGCCCAGAACACATCATGCGGCACCCACACTAACTACCTAAAACAACTTCAAAAAAGCCCTGCATCGGTAGATCCGCAGCAACAGTTTGAAAACCTTGTTTCAGACTATACAGCTAATAACCCAACGGGCGAAAAAGCAGTTCGTATTATTCCTGTAGTATTCCACGTATTGCACGAGGGGGGGCCTGAGAATATTTCTAAAGCACAGATTGAAGACCAGATTGACTTATTAAATGCCGACTTCCGCAGGTTGAATGCCGATACCGGCAATACCCCTGCCCCATTTAAAGCGGTGGCCGCCGATTGTAATATTGAATTCCGCCTGGCTAATAAAGACCCACAAGGTAATTGTACCGATGGTATTGTTAGGATTTATTCATCTAAAACAAATAATGCCAGCGATGACAACGGAGCTAAAGGTGTCAGCTATTGGCCTCGCAACCAATACTTAAATGTATGGGTAGTAAAAAGCATTGATAATGGAGGCCTTTCCGGAGGCTTTGTATTGGGCTACGCACAGCTACCTTATTTTGGTGGTGCAGCTACCGATGGTATTGTTATTCGCCACGATTATATTGGCAGCATAGGTACAGCTGTATCGCCTGCCGGCGGCAGCAATGGAAAAGGCCGCACTGTTACACACGAGGTTGGGCATTGGCTTGGCTTACGCCATATTTGGGGCGACCAAACCTGCGGTAGCGATGGTGTTGGCGATACCCCTGTTCACCGGGAAGCTAATTCGGGTTGTCCGGCTTTTCCTAAAACAAATACATGCAGTAACCCCGGGGCCAATGGCGAAATGTTTACCAACTACATGGACTATACCAACGGTAGCTGCCAAAACATATTTACTGTAGGTCAAAAAGCTATTATGGATGCTACCTTAACATCTATAACTGTAAGGAAAAACCTTATACAAACAGCTAACCTAAACGCCACGGGTGTTAATAATAATCCGCCCAACGTATGCTCGCCTATTGCTGATTTTGCTGCCGATGAGTTTATGATTTGCAAAGGCTCATCTGTTGGTTTTAATGATGGGTCGTGGAATGGCAGCCCAACGCAATGGGATTGGTCTTTTGCTGGTGGAACACCCTCATCATCTACTGCACAAAACCCAACCGTTACCTACAATACTCCCGGAATTTACGATGTTACCTTAACCGTAACTAACAGCCAAGGCACAAGCTCTAAAACCAAACAAGCTATTGTAAAGGTTAGCGATACCAATGCGGAAGACATTAACTATAATTTTGTTGATGGCTTTGAACAAGAGAACGAACCGTTTGCCGACCGTTGGATAACTGTAAACAGTGGCGGTGGTGATTTTAAATGGTCTCGCTTTGCAGGTGC
>JAIXUZ010000260.1 GCA_027483285.1 Bacteroidota bacterium | reverse complement strand
TTGGCTGGATAAACTGCGACAGGCTTTTTGAAGCCGGGCCACGCACCGATGTTATTGTGGAGCTACCCAAAAGCGAAAGCAAAAATAAATTTATGGCCTTTTTAGTATTTAAAAATGTGAGGGGGATAATGGAAGGCTATGTTTCCAAATCGGGCAATATAGAGTTTACTAAAATACCTACTAATCAGGATGCCATTATGGTTGTTATTAATGAGAAAGACAACAAGCTAATGGCATCAATAAACGATGTTAAAATAACTACGCTGTTGCGGTATAAACCTGTTTTATCAGATGTTACCGCCGATGTGCTAAAGAACACTTTAGCCTCCAACTTAAACTAATAAAAAGCCCCTTAAACGGGGCTTTTATATTTCTTATCTTTGGTACATGCTTTCAGCAACTATGCTATTGTAAAAGTTATAAATCATATCCAATCAGGTAAACTAAACTACCTCGGTTTTAGGGATGCTATTGCCGCTGCCTGTGTGCGTTTTTACAAAGATACTTTACAAGGTAAACCCCACGTTACCTGCACAGGCGCAGGCGGTTACTACGGATAAAAAATCCCTTTATAATTCTTTGCGCTCTTTGCGCTAAACTTTGCGACCTTTGCGGTAATCATTATGCATTCTGCATTGTGAATTATGAATTAATATTATGAACTGGATTCTATTAATCATCGGCGGATTATTTGAAGTTGGTTTTACAACCTGCTTAGGCAAAGCCAAAGAAACTACAGGTTCAACCTCTACCCTTTGGATGGTAGGGTTTTTCGTTTGCTTAACCCTAAGCATGCAATTGTTGTATATGGCTACCAAAACCCTGCCTTTAGGCACTTCCTATGCGGTATGGACAGGCATTGGAGCCGTTGGCACTGTTATAATCGGTATCTTCTTCTTTAAAGAACCCGCCGATTTTTGGCGCCTGTTTTTCATTACTACACTAATAGCCTCTATTGTAGGATTAAAGTTTGTATCGGCACACTAACCCCTTGCCCACTTGCCCCTAAGCAGCAGGTAAACAGCAAAGCAGCCACCACCAGCTACCAGGTAAAAAAGCGTTTGTATTCCTGGGATTATTAATACTAATATTCCGGCTTCTGCTGGGTCTGCACCTAAGAGAATTAGTGCTTGCGATACTAATAACATATACACAGGTAAAGCCCCTGCCTGTATAGGTATAGCGCGGCTAAAATTACCCAGCGCGAATATAAATAGTATCTGCCCAAACGTAAAGTTTGCTATGCTTGGGAAGGCATCAAACCAATACCAGGTCATAACAAAGTACATAAACCAGATAAAAGCTGTGTGAGCCCAAAACTGCCATTGCTTTTTCAACCTGAAAACACTTAGCAAGCCATCAATTAGGCCTTTTAAAATACCACTTAGCTTACCATCTTTATGCTTACGGTAATAACTGCGCCACCACAATAAAAACACAGTTAGCAAAATCAACCCTGCAAAGCCAACTATAAGCAGTTTGGTAAAATTCTCATTATATAGTTTTACCAGCGGTGTGTAAAGGTTTTGGTAAACAAAATCGTGCAATATATTGAGATGAAATAATAGTATGGTTGTGCTGATTAGCAGCATGCACAGCACATCAGTAACCCGCTCGGCTATTACCGTTCCTATAGATGTTTGCAGGGGCACTTTATCGGTATCGGCCACTACGGTGCAACGTGTTACCTCCCCTACCCTGGGCAAGCCCTGGTTTACAAAGTACGCGCTCATGGTAGCTAAAACGGAAGTCCCCAACCGTAGGCTATAACCGGTAGATTGCACCATTAACCGCCACCTAACGGCCCGGCTAAAATGGGTAATGCTGGTAAAAATAAGTATAGCTATATAGTAGGTAGATGGTATGGCGTTAAACTTACTTCGCAGGCTGCTAAAAGAGTCATTCCCCCTAAACAAAACAGCCCACAATACAAGGGTAAAAACCAAAATACCCACTACTGTAACCAATAGGGACTTTAGCCAACTCTGTTTTTTCTTTTCAGCCAATGTTATTTCGTTATTTTGCTAAGTGCTGATGAGCCTTGCAACTTATCGTTCTTACTATACGTTTCTGTCCTTATCAAGCCTGTACCAGGGCAATAATACTCAACCGTTTTCATTTCAATAGGTATTTTCATACCGCCTATGGCTGTTTCTATTCTGGAGTTTGAGGTAATTTTATAACACTCAAACGTGCCTGCAGGAACTGTTACAGTATCTTTAGACTCCACCATGCGGTTAGTAATACTCATACTCAATGTTGTCATAACCGCAGTTTGCCCTTTAGCTGATATATCCCAGCTCATAACAGCATCAGGCAATTTAGTGCCTACTGCAAGTGTTCCTGGCAACACAACAAAACCATCGCCTTTGGCTCTTATATCCATGTCTTTATACCCATCCAATGTAGCTGCAGGCAAGGTCGATTTCATATCAATCATCATCTCTGTGCCTTTGCACTGCACCATATAGGCGGCGGTAGACTGTACCTTGCCCTTTTTATCTTTCACTTCACTGATCATATCAGCCTCTGCACCATCCAACCGAACATCTTTTATTTGGTAGGTAACAGTGCCGTTAGGTTCTTCCTTGGGGTTATAGCTGGTCATTTCAAAAGATGCACCTATAGCCAGCGGAAAGTACATATCGCATTGGGCATTTGCAGCTATTGCCCATAAAATAAAGGCAACGGCAAAAAGAAATTGTTTTTTCATTCTATCCTTGGTTTAAAAGGGTAACCAAAAGTATGTAAATGGCAGCTACTAAACTATTATGGGCATCAAATTAATAGTTATCCTGAACAAAAAAAGAGTATCTTTGCACGCTATATAATCTGAAATCAGGATTTATGGCAAGTTCTAAATTTATTGGCGAAGGCCTTACTTACGACGATGTTCTATTAGTGCCTCGTTATTCTGAAATCCTCCCCCGCGAGGTTGATGTTTCCAGCTGGTTTACCAAAAAAATCAAACTAAACGTACCTGTTGTATCTGCTGCTATGGATACTGTTACCGAGAGTGGTTTGGCTATTGCTATTGCTCAAGAAGGCGGCATTGGTGTGTTGCACAAAAACATGAGCATACAACGTCAGGCCGAGGAAGTAAAGAAGGTAAAACGAAGCGAAAGCGGGATGATTTTAGACCCCGTAACACTGGATGAAAGTGCCATTGTTGCCGATGCGCTTAGCTTAATGAAGGAAAATAAAATTGGCGGTATACCGGTAGTTGATGGCAACCGAAAACTGGTAGGTATTGTAACCAACCGCGACTTACGTTTTGAGAAAAAAATGGACCGCCCAATCCGCGAGGTTATGACCAGCGAAGGACTTATTACTGCGGATAAGATTGACCTTGCCAAGGCCGAAGATATTTTACAGGAACATAAAATTGAAAAGCTGCCCGTTGTAAACGATAAGTTTGAACTGGTGGGCCTTATTACCTATAAAGACATTATTAAAACCCGCATACGCCCCAACGCGTGTAAAGACGATTTGGGCCGCCTGCGTGTTGCCGCTGCTGTTGGTGTTACTGCCGATATGATGGAGCGCATCTCTGCCCTTGAAAAAGCAGGGGTCGATGCAGTTATTATTGATACCGCCCACGGGCATTCTAAAGGCGTAATAGATGCCGTAAAACGCACCAAAACACAGTTCCCTGACTTGCAGGTTGTAGCAGGCAACATTGCCACTGCCGAAGCTGCTTTAGCTTTAGTTGAAGCCGGTGCCGATGGCGTAAAAGTGGGCATTGGCCCGGGCTCTATTTGCACCACGCGTATTATTGCGGGTGTAGGTGTTCCGCAGCTTACTGCCGTATTTAACGTAGCCGAAGCCTTGAAAGGCACAGGTATTCCACTAATTGCCGATGGGGGCATTAAATTTACGGGTGATATTGTAAAAGCCATTGCGGCAGGTGCTGCATCGGTTATGGCAGGCTCAGCCTTTGCAGGGGTGGATGAAAGCCCTGGCGATACTATTATTTACGAAGGCCGTAAGTTTAAATCGTACCGCGGCATGGGCTCTATAGAGGCTATGCAACAAGGCTCTAAAGACCGCTATTTTCAAGATGCGGAAGACGATATTAAGAAGCTGGTTCCCGAAGGTATTTCGGGCCGTGTACCCTACAAAGGTTCTATAGCCGAGGTATTATACCAAATGGTAGGCGGCTTACGCGCAGGTATGGGCTACTGCGGCGCTGCCAACGTTAAAGCGTTGCAAGAGAACAGCCAGTTTGTACGCATTACTAATGCAGGTTTAAAAGAAAGCCACCCGCATGGGGTATCCATCACCAGCCACGCACCTAATTATGGGATGTAGGTTTTGAAGTTATTGCCATGGCAGGAACCTACACTCAACTTTATATACAACTTGTATTTGCAGTTAAGCATCGTGATGCACGCATTAAAAAAGAATGGCAGGAGCGGTTGTTTAGCTATATAGCATCTATTATAGAAGCAAAAGGCAATAAGTCAATTATCGTAAATGGTGTAACAGACCATGTGCATATTTTTATTGGACTGAATCCTTCTGTATCTATATCAGAATTGGCGAGGGATTTGAAAAATAACTCTTCCAAATTTGTAAATGAGAATAAACTATCTCCTTCTAAATTTAATTGGCAAGAAGGTTATGGTGCTTTTTCATATTCCCGCTCACACATTGATGCGGTTTATAATTATATTTTAAATCAAGAAGAACATCATCGCAAAAAGACTTTTAAGGAAGAGTACATTGAGTTTTTGAAAGCTTTTGAAATTGAATATTCAGACAAGTACTTGTTTGAATGGTTTGAGGATTGATTTGCGAGGTTAGGTTTCACCCCTTCGGGGTTTAATTCTTCTCTTTGGCATCTTGCACTACAATACTGCCACCCCTTCGGGGTTAAATTAACATACTCTTATTGCAAAACGGAACGCCGAAGACGTGAAAGTATTGTAGAAAACAAAGGGCGTAATATGCTAAAACCCCGAAGGGGTGAAACAAAAATCCCTGCTTTCGCAGGGATAACATCTAATCTACTTTTTAATTCTTTTGATTCTCCAACTCTACCTCTTCCCTAC
>JAIXUZ010000362.1 GCA_027483285.1 Bacteroidota bacterium | reverse complement strand
TCCGCGCATCGGCAGAAGATATTGCCCGTGCAAGCCATGCCCACCCAACCTTTACCGAGGGGATGAAAGAAGCCTGCTTAGCCGCTACTGATAACAGGCCGTTGCATATGTAATCCAAATTCATCCCGCACTTGATGCGGAATCTCCAACGATAATAATTATTACCTAATCCCCGCCCATGGTGGGGATTGTTATTTTGATAACCTATTTCAACCTAAATCTTTTTGTCAATTTTCCATTAGATCGTGGTTAACAAAAATCCCCAACTGTGCAGCCGGGGATTTTTACTAATAGAGGGTTAAGTTAAGCTTCTTAGCGTTTAAAGTCTTGCAGCTTTACCATTAGTTCTTTGCGGGCTAAAAAAATGCGGCTTTTAATAGTGCCTATTGGCAAATCAAGGTGTTCTGCAATTTCTTTGTATTTGTAGCCATCTACATACATTTCAAATGGCACCTGGTATTCGGCATCAAGGCCGTTTATGGCACTGCGTATTTCAAGTTCGTTCATGTGCGATTCCGGAACCCTTGGGCCTGCACCTTGAGCAACATGCACATAGTTAAGGTCTTTGCCATGGTCTATTACAGCGCGGGTTTTAATAGCTTTACGATAATCATTAATAAAAAGGTTTTTCATTATGGTATACAACCAAGCCTTTAAATTTGTTTCTTGAGCAAATTTGTGGCTGTATTTTATTGCTTTTAATAAAGTTTCCTGTAAAAGGTCTTGGGCTTCTTCATAATCAGCAGTTAACTTATAAGCAAAGTATTTTAGCTGTTTAGAGTGGCTTATTATCCGGGTGTTAAAATCTATAGTTGACATAATTTCACTTGTTTGGAGATTTATAATTCAAGTAATATAATAGTATCCTACTTTATATGTTCTTTGCTTTGGTGAAGATACGACTGCCTTATTTTTTGTTTCGTTTTATTCTATGGTTGGTAGTTTAATATCGATAGTTGGCATGTATTGCGTATAATTGGTGTTTTAAAATATAGTTAATGAAAAGCCCGGGTTTTTTGTGTAGCTTTTGTAGCATTAGGAATTTTTATTTCTTATCTTTTAGTTTTTGTCATGCTAATCATAGTGTCCACAGGCTTCCTTGTTAATACTCTATTGTTATGTTAAACTAAATGCATATTATAGATATAGGCTAATAACACCTGTAGGGGCCAGCTCTGCTTTATCGGAGCTTATGTTCAATAAAAGTCCTATTTCTCAATAGTTTTATCTGTTTCCTTTTACAAATCTATAAGTGACACAGTACGTTTTTTTGTTTTCTATAGTATGATATTTTCCTTAAATGGTAGGTATATAGAAACCCAAAACTGACTTTTAGTATTTTTTAGTAGGTTTGCTGCAAAATTTTTTATGCCAAGTACACTTATAAAGGCGGTAGGACATTATGTGCCAGAGAATGTTGTAACAAACAACGATTTGGTACAGAAGATGGATACTACGGATGAATGGATAGTTCAACGCACGGGAATAAAAGAGCGGAGGTTTTTTACCGAAGGAAAAGACACAGTGTCATCAATGGGCGCAAATGCCGCCCGCATGGCTATAGAACGTGCAGGTATCAACGTATCTGATATAGAAATGATTGTATTTGCCACCCTTAGTCCCGACTATAATTTCCCTGGGTCAGGGGTACTGTTGCAACGCGAACTGGATTTGCCTGGTATACCTTGCATAGATGTTAGGGCGCAATGCAGTGGCTTTATATATGGTCTTTCTATTGCCGACCAGTACATCAAAACAGGATCTTATAAGACAATTCTTTTGGTTGGGGCCGAGATACAATCAAACGTAATGGAAATTAGCGACCGTGGCCGTGGCATGGCGGTTATTTTTGGCGATGGTGCCGGCGCCGCTATCTTACAGGCAACAAATAAAGAGGGTAGGGGAGTATTATCTACTCACCTGCATGCAGACGGCACATACGCAGAAAAGCTAATGACTGAAAACCCCGGAAGCCGAAAAAAAGAACGTGTTACAGCAGAGATGATTGAAAATGGAAGCATGTTGCCTTATATGGATGGTCCGTTTGTGTTTAAAAACGCAGTGGTTCGTTTTCCTGAAGTTATTAACGAAGCTTTAACCTATAATAATTTAACAAAAGACGACATAGACCTTTTAATACCCCATCAGGCAAACCTGCGCATATCGCAAGCTGTACAAGAGCGGTTTGGGCTAAGTGATGATAAGGTGTTTAATAACATTCAAAAGTACGGCAACACTACTGCAGCCTCTATACCATTAGCCTTAAGCGAGGCTTGGGAGGAAGGTCGTGTTAATGAAGGAGACTTGGTTTGTATTGCTGCGTTTGGAGCAGGATTTACCTGGGCATCCGCATTAATACGTTGGTAGATTGCCTTTCCATTAAGGAGTTTAGCAATTTTATCCGATAACACTCAAAAAATGTTTTTGTCATAATAAGATAATACACGATATTTGTTTCCTGTTATAACTATATATTGGTTGAAATGAGAAAAATTACGTTTACACTAGCAGCTTTAGCATTAGCTTTTTTAGCCCAGGCGCAAGAGCCTGCACAAAATAAATGCGCTGCTGACGAAGTTTTACACAAAGAGTTGGCAAAAAGCCCAACGTTAGCTGCTCAGCATGTGCAGTTTATGGACGATTTGCAAAGCTATTTAGCGGCACATCCGCAAGCAAAATCAGAAAAAGCCGGCCCACGTATTATTCCGGTTGTTTTCCACATTCTTTATGCAGGTGGTTCTGAAAACATTACCAAAGCTCAGGTTTTAGACCAGGTAGCTATTATGAACGAAGACTTCCGCAGGCTTAACGCTGACGCAGCTAATACTCCGGCTGCTTTTGACAGTGTTGCTGCCGATTGTAACATTGAGTTTGTATTGGCAAATTTAGACCCTGAAGGTAAGTGTACAGATGGTATTACCCGCACATACTCTACCCGCACCTTAAGTGCATCAAACCAAAACGGGGCTAAATCTGTAATTTACTGGAATAGAGATAATTACTTAAACGTTTGGGTTGTTAAAAGTATTGGTAATATATCAAACCTAGGTTTAGTATTGGGCTATGCTCAGTTTCCTTTAGGTGGTTTAACTGCTACAGACGGTATTGTTATACGTTCTGATTATATTGGCAGTATTGGTTCTTCTGCTGGCAATGTTGGCCGCACAGCTACACACGAAATTGGTCACTGGCTAGGATTACGCCACATTTGGGGCGACGAAGATTGCGGTAGCGACCTTGTGTTTGATACCCCTGTGCACAAAGAAGCTAACTTTGGTTGTTTTACCTATCCTAAATTTAACACTTGTGCTGATGGTGATACTGTTAGGGGCGAGATGTTTATGAACTACATGGACTACTCTAACGATGAGTGTATGAACATGTTCAGTAAAGGCCAAAAGGCTATTATGGATTTTGTATTAGAAGGTCCGGAAAGCGGAGTTGTTCAAGGTTTCCGTGAAAACTTATGGAGCCCTGAAAATTTGGCTAATACCGGCGTAGTTAACGATCCCCCAATTGCCTGCGAACCTAAGGCTGATTTTTTTGCTAACCGTGTTATGCTTTGCGAAGGTACTAGCGTGACGTTTACCGATAACTCTTACAACGGAACAATTTCAAGCCGTAACTGGACATTTGAAGGTGCAAATACAGGTACATCTACCGCCACAAACCCAACAATTACATACAGTACTCCCGGCAAATTTGATGTGACTCTTGATGTTACAAACCCACAAGGTACTTCTACCAAAACCATTAATGATTATATTATAGTTAGCTCTAATACCGCTGATGATAATAATTGGGGTTATTTTGAAAGCTTTGAAAACGAGCAGTGGTTTAACGATAAATGGTTTATTTTTGATTACGATAACAGCGGTCGTAAATGGCAACGTATTATTGGCGCAGCTGCTGATATGTTTCACTCAGCTTACGTAAACAATTATGGTAACCTGCAAGGTAGTATTGAAGATTTAATTACCCCTTCATACAATATTAGCAACCTGCAAACTCCTGTAAACTTGAAATTTTCATACTCTGGTGCAGCCAGCGACACCGGCAACACTGATGTGTTGAAGGTTTACTACTCTTTAAATTGCGGACAAACCTGGACTGTACGCGCTACTTACACAGGATCTGAATTAGCTAACGCTGGTTTATATACAGGTGCTTACTTACCACCTAACGTAAACTATTGGACAGAGAAAACAATCTCTCTTCCAAACAACGTTACAAGCCAGGATAACGTTCGTTTTAAATTTGAATTTACTAGTGGCGGTTACGGTGGCAACAACTTCTATATTGACAAAATTAACATTGCCAATACTACAGGTGTTGACGAAAACCTTGACAATGCAATTGGTTTAAGCCTTTTCCCAAATCCACTAGGTAATACTATTGCTACACTATCTTTCCACATGCCTAAAAACGATAAAGTTACGGTTGATGTGATTGATGTGTTAGGCCGCACTGTTGCCAATGTATTTAATGGCGATATGCTTGCCGGACAACAAAACATTACCATACCACGCGAAACGTTTGGTGCTGACGGTGTTTACTTTGTGCGCTTTAGCACTGATGGCAAACAAGCAATGAAGAAGGTTATTGTTGCAAAACAATAATTGAACATACTACTATAAATGAAAAATCCCGCTTATAGCGGGATTTTTTTATGATATAAGGTTTTTATTGTCATTCTTCGTTACCCTCAGTAAAGTAGTGGCCGCTATCATTGTGGCCTAAGCCTTTAAACAGGTGTGGGTAATGTTTCTTAAGTTCTTCTACCATTAGTTCACGGGGTACTTCGGCAAATATGCCATAGTCGTGCAGGTACTCCATGTGCTTATTGCCTTGGGCATCAAACTCTTGAAAAACAGAATCGTGCTCACCATCAAACTCAAGCGGTGTTACATTAAAACGCTCGCAAAGTTCTTTATTAAAAGCAGGGGTGGCTTTTACCCATTGTCCATCTATATACAGTTCTGTATACCCATGAAAAACAAATAAATCGCTTTTAAGTATTTGTTGTAGCTTTTCGGTACCAATATGGTTGCGTACTATAGCAAACCCAAGCCTGGCCGGAATATTGCAGGCACGGGCCACCGCAGCTAAAAAATTTGCCTTTTCAACACAATATCCGCTGCCACGTTCAATCATGCTACTGGCCTTTAGTGCCTTGTGGCTCATGTTTACATGGTATGGGTCGTACCAAAAACCATCGCGTACGGCATAATATAGGCTTATTGCTACTTCTTTATCTATTGTGCCTTTGGCATGTTTGGCCACAAAAGCAGCCACCTCCGGGCTGTTAAAGTCCATATATAAACTAGGAGCCAAATAGGCTGAATTGACCGAAAAATTTGTAGTGTCCATTATAAGACTGAATAATACTCTATAATAGTGTGATTATTTAATTGTGCCTCCAAGTTCCTTTATCATATTCTGTGCACGTACTTTAAGCGTACCATTATAATTTACAACCTCTTGTAAGGCAGTAATAGCTTGGGCATTGTTTTTTTTCGACTTATATATCTGGGCTATTTCCCATTGCGCATTCTCATACAGTGGGTTATTTTTAGGTACTTTATTATAAAAATCAAGCGCCTTACTTTCTTTACCCATATACTTATTGGCCATGCCTGAATAGTATAGGGCTTTAACGTTAGTAGGGTCTTTCTTTAATATACCTTCTAATTCATTAATTGCGCCCCGGTAATCGCCGTTTTTATACAAGTCCATTGCTTTAGCTGTAGCATCGGTTCCTGCAGGGGCTTCTTTATCATAAAGTACTGATCGAGTTGGAGAATCAGCAATGTCTTTATCGTCGTTATCTTTCTTAATAAGTATCCCATCCATGTATACCCCCGGTGCATTGTCTGTGCTTCCCTCCTCGCTGCGGTATTTGTTTTTCTTTTCGGGTTTGGTTTTTTCTTTAGAACCGGTAACAGTACTAAACTGGTTTATGTTTTTATAATCGTTATTGTATGCATTGTTTGATGCTGGGCCATATTTTGATAAGTCAAAATCAGGACTAGCAGGTGCTATAGGCATTTCAACTGTATTTGTTGCATTAATAGCATTGCCAACATTGGGTTCCATTACTACATCTTCACTCACATTTCCCTCGTCTGAAGCAATCGCTTTGGGAGTCCAAATGTATTTATTAGCACTTATGTTTTTAGCGGGGCTCTCTGACGGAGTTGATATAGAGTCGGCTTTTGCAGGTGATTCTTCTGAAATAACAGAACCATCATTTAGCGGGGCAAACTGGGGTTGTGAATTATTCTTTTGGTTATCGGCAACGCTTTTATGCGCTTCCATATTAGTATCTGATGTGTATTGAGACAAAAAGTAAGCGGCAACAACAAGTAGGGCAACAGATGCTGCAATAGCGGCTGTATTGCCTATAACAGATAAAAATGAACGTGGGGCTGCTGCTGTTTTGTTTAATGAAGATGAAATGCCGGCATTAATAGCTGCAATGCTTGCGGCCATATCGGTTTTATTTTTAACCATGCCTAAACCTTCAGCAGCATCAGCCAAAAACTCATCCTCGAGCATTTGACCTTCAAGCTTGTGCTTGTCGGCCTTGCTTAGCTCATTATTAAGGTACGAGAGTAAATCGTCGCCCTTAACAGGTGGGTTATTTAAATTATCGTTAGCCATTTATATTGTTCAAACTAATTCGCAAGTTGCGCTTGCCGTTTTGTATGTAACTCTTTACCTGCTTGTAGCTGTAGCCTGTAATCTCAGCAATCTCATCATAACATTTTTTCTGGTAATAAAATAACTCAATGCATTTTCGTTGCTCATCGGTAAGGTCTTCAACAGCTTTTTCCAGTTTTACATATTTTTCTTCTTTTTCATGCGCTTCGATAATATGATGCGTATGCGTTCCGTTTTCCACAAAATCTTCGCTTTCTAAAATATAATCATCGGTACTTACATTAATTATACTTGAGTCTTTCCTTAGTTTCATCAGGCAATGATTGCGGGTAACCATGTGCAGCCAGGGCCTGAAAGTACGTATGTTATGTTTAGGCAGGTCGGTTATAAGCTTCTCAAAAATTTGCATGGTAGCATCTTTGCTTTCATCCTCATCTTT
This sequence comes from Bacteroidota bacterium, assembly GCA_027483285.1. Classification (GTDB taxonomy): domain Bacteria; phylum Bacteroidota; class Bacteroidia; order CAMBQF01; family CAMBQF01; genus CAMBQF01. Next base: position 10,402 of record JAIXUZ010000362.1, on the reverse strand, counting down.
TAGATATTTCATGCAAACACCGAACACCATTACTGTGTAGCGGTTAAAAAGCTCGGTTATATATTCATTCTTACGGTTATTTACATAGCGTTCTACCAACTCTTCGTCGGTAAACTGTTTTATGCTTTTAGACCGTATAAATAACATTTTTGTGTAGCTTGTAATGCCTATAATTTACAAATTTAGTAAACGTAACTGTTAAAAAAACTGTTTAGTGTTATTTGGTGTTGAACAATTATTGCACTAAAACGTTCTTACGTTTGCATTTAAAATAAAACTATGGCGTTATACTCTATAAAAGACCTTGAAAGATTGTCTGGCGTAAAAGCCCATACCATACGTATATGGGAACAACGCTATGGAGTTTTAAAGCCCCAGCGTACTGAAACCAACATACGCAGGTACGATGATACTGAACTTAAGTTATTGCTGAACCTTTCTCAACTTATAAGGCATGGGGGCAAAATTTCAAAACTCAGCCGCCTTTCTGGCGATCAGTTAACTAAAGAAATGGAGGTAGTTTCTGAAGGAGCTATTGATCCAGATGATTTTTATTCTATACATATAGATAAGCTTATTATAGCTATGGTTGACTTTTCCGAACGTATGTTTGAAAAAGTTATATCTGTTACTACTATCAAGTTTGGGTTTGATGCAACAATGCGTTATGTTATTCTGCCTTTTTTGCGTAAAGTGGGCTTAATGTGGCAAGCAGGCGAAATAAATATTGCACAGGAACATTTTGTCACAAGCCTTATCCGCCGCAAAATGATTGTTGCTATTGATGGTCTATTATTGCCTGAAAGAGATATACGCTATATTTTGTTTTTACCCGATGGTGAATTTCATGAATTGGGGTTGTTGTTTGCTAACTATTACTTTAAGTCTCGCGGTATACAGGTTCTTTATCTTGGTCAGTCTGTGCCATTAGTAGATTTAATATCAGCTGCTAATGTATATAAACCACAAGGTTTGTTTACTTTCATTACTACTCCTAACAGCACAACCTTAATTACATCCTATTTTGAAAGCCTTAGAAATAATTTCCCTGATGCTAAAGTACTTGTAGCTGGCCCTCAGGTTTCAAAACAAATGGTTAAACCTGTAAGTGGTGTCTCATATTTTACAAGTATCGATGATTTTGTCATTTTTCTTGACAAACAATAATATATTGTTTTAAGTCAATTTGGCACTTGTCAAAAGTACTAGATTAAAATTAACTCACGACTTGATTGGTGTTGCAACACCTAATTTTGCTGTGTGTTTGCTGTTTTGTTTAAGTATTTTTCCTTAACTCGTAAACAAATTTTTTTATCGCTTTTACTCTCTTTGGCAGGATTTTTGAATTGTATACTATGTTATTGTTTAGTTTTTTTAAAAAAAAATTCAACAAACTGTAGGATGGTAATAAATATTGTTTACCTTTACAGAGGAAAATGTTAAACAAAAAATCCGCCTTATGTCATCAGTAGAATTTAACAAACAAATATTGGCTTTTTCAAACCAATTAAGGTATTTCGCCCTTAGCCTAACATCTAACGACGAACAGGCAAAGGATTTATTGCAGGAAACCATGTTGAAAGCAATGGTATATCGCGATAAGTTTGCAGACTCTACCAATTTAAAAGCCTGGTTATATACAATTATGAAGAACATCTTCATAAATAACTACCGCAGGGCTGCTAAAACACGCACCATAATAGATGGTACAAAAGATTTGTATTATGTAAACCTTCCTCAAGCATCAAGCGGTAGGGTTGCAGAGTCTAAAATGAACGAAAAGGAAATTTATAAAGCTGTTGAACTATTAGAAGATGAATACAAGATTCCTTTTGAGATGTATTTTGAAGGCTATAAGTATAAAGAAATAGCTGAACATTTAGATTTACCTATAGGTACTGTTAAAAGCCGTATATTCTTGGCTCGTAAGCAGCTTATGGATGCTCTAGTGGATTTATAGGTTTATTCTATTATTAAATATTTTAAAAAAGCCCCTTTCTGGGGCTTTTTTATTGATAATCCTGAATTATCCGTTTTTAAAATATTTCCCTTGAGTCTGTTTTTGTATATACAAAATAGCATTGTTAAGCATTATACTGCATTAAATTTTGGGATGAAATTTCTGGGTTAAGTTTTATAGTTTGAAAGGACCAGCCACTCACCGGCTTTTTGGTTTGTATTGTCAGAGTATGCTTAAAACCAAAGAAATAATTTTTCGCTTTGGAAGCCCTATATGCTAAATACCGATCTATATTCCATAAGGCAAATACCATCTCGTTAACTTTCCGCGGTACCTAAAGCTTGCAATACACAAGTAATCACTATTTTGCATCAAAATAAAAATACCTATGAAGAAGCTTTTTTTTCTCTTCCTTTTAGTGGCTCCTGCGCTACTTAATGCACAAGACCGTGGCGATGCAGCTTATATTATTAAGCCAGGCAGCATGTATACCACATACAAGTTTACTCCTGCTGATGAGGATAAAATAACCGGCATTGTTGGCGCTGATGAGTTTAGCAGGATTGATGCATCGTGCCGTGAGGAGGATTTTCCTGATGGTATGAGCAACCTTACTGCCTTTTTTGATAACGAGGCGTATATTAAAAATTATACCACCTATTTTGTATGCCGCTTTGGAGATAACAAGGTGTTACTTCGGGTTCCTGAGGGCGAAAACCGCACCATGCCTAGAAACATGAAACCCAGCAAAACCATCTACTTCATTATTGGAGAAGATGGCGTTAGCTTTGATAAACCTTCAAGTGGCGGCCTTAATGTTGTTACCAATGGCATTGTGGCTGGAGAAGGGGTAACGGTTACTAATTTTGGCGACCTATACTCAACCTACAGCTTTGGCCCGTCAGACGAGGATGATATTAAAGATGCCGTTGGCTCATCAAAGTTTAACGATATTAAAACCTATGCGCACGAAGACAACTGGCCCGCTGATATTAGTGGCTTTGAAGATCGTCAGACCAACCGACCAAAAATGTACAACTATGCGGTAGAGCTTGTGTGCCGCTTTGGCGATAATAAAGCTGTACTGGTTGCCCCTGTTAGCAGCAACGGACACATGAAAGGCGGCATGAGGCTTACACATGACATCTATTTTGTTATAGAAGCCTCTAGTGTTGATTTTGGTGGCAGCGGCAATGGTAATATCGCCATTAGCTCAACCAAAATTGGCAGCAGTTCTTTTACCCAAGGTGGCCCTATTGAGGTTATCAACTTTGGCGATATGTACTCTACCTACAGCTTTGAGCCAAGCGACTCTAAAGATATAATCGCAGCCGTTGGCCGTGCTGTGTATACTGATATTGCCAAATATGCTAACGAAACTAATTGGCCTTCAGCTATTAGTGGCTTTGCCGACCGCCAGACAAACCGCCCTAAAATGTACAAGTACTACGTTGAGTACGTTTGTAGTTTTGGCGACAAGTCTATTATAAAAGCACCTATGTCAAAGAACAGCCATATGACCGGGGGAATGAAACTTACCCACGACATATACTTTATCATCAATACTTCTTCTATCGAAGCTAAATAATACCGGACAATGCCTCGGCAACTGTTTTAACAGGGGCTTGGCAGGTATTGTTTTGGCAAACATACACCAGGGTTTCTCCCTGTTTTTGGCGCCCCTTGAATACATCAAGGGGTTCGTCATTTTTAGCCGCGGCTACTAATGTGTTTTGCAGATAGGTAGCGTTTACCTTAATGGCAAATTCCATAGCATTATCCCCTGTTATCACAACCTCATAAAACGGTTTAGCTAACTGTAACGCCAACAGCCCCCAATTTGAGTAGCCCCCGCCGTAGCCGGGCATATCTTCAGCAATATTGTTAAGCATTTGCATGGCGGTGTCACGGTATTTAATTGTACCTGTTAGTTGGAATAAGGTATATAAACTCCTTGCCAATGCTGAGTTTGATGCCGGTATAACATTATCATGCACTTCCATTTTACGGGCTATCAGGTCCGTTTGGCTGGCAGGGGTAAAAAAGAACATCCCCGTTTGGGTATCGGCAAAGTGGGCATAGCAGCTCTCCGCAAGGGCAACAGCTTTGTTAATATAGCCAGCCTCAAAGGTGTTTTCATACAGCGCCACATAAGCATCAATGGCAAAGCAATAGTCCTCTAAAAAACCGTTAATAGTGCTGCGGCCTTCTTTATAGTTATGGTAAAGCAGCCCATCGGCCTGTGTGTATTTACTTTCAAATACCTGCATGGCAGCAATGGCAGTATCAAGGTAGGCTTGTGTCCCAAGGTATTTATAGGCATCGGCATAGCCCCTTATCATCAAAGCATTCCACGATGCAAGGCTCTTATCATCTAACCCCGGGCGCACGCGTTTAGCCCTTTCAGTAAGCAACAAGCCTTTCCACGCACTAACTTTTTCTTTTAAGCTCTCTACTGATATTCCATGCTTGGCAGCTATCGTTTCTTCGTCCTCTTTCCTTAGTAGGATGTAGTTTCCATGCTCCCAAAAGCCCTCGTCATTTATATTGTAATAGTCGGCAAACAGGGCAAAATCAGCACCAAGTAATGCCTCAATCTCCTCTTTCTTCCACACATAAAATTTGCCCTCTTCACCCTCGCTGTCGGCATCCAGTGCCGAGTAAAACAACCCTTCAGAAGATGTCAGCTCACGTGCTATAAAGCCCAGCGTTTCATCAACAACTTCCTTGTATAAGGCAATGCCGGTAGCCTTATAAGCTTCCGCGTACAACGATACCAACTGGGCATTGTCGTACAACATCTTTTCAAAATGGGGTACTTTCCAAAAACCATCTACCGAGTAGCGCGCAAAGCCACCGCCAACCTGGTCGTATATCCCTCCATATGCCATCTTTTTCAGCGTAAGGTTTACATGGCTAAGCAATCCCTCATTCTTATATAGGTTAGCGTAGCGTAGCAAAAACAGGTAGTTGTTGGGTAATGGAAACTTCGGTGCCCTGGCAGGGCCGCCCTCCACATTATCCATGTTGTGTATCCATGCAGCAACAGTGTCGTTCAATATCCCCTCCCAGTTGTTGTCAGTTGTAGTGCTTTTAATAGCCAGCCCACTCAAAGCAACTCCTTCCGTCAACTTGGCAGCGTAGTCGTTGGCCCGTTCCCGCTCGTAGATAAATATCTCCGCCATCTGCTTCAAAATATTCATCCATTGGTCTTTGGGGAAGTAAGTACCCCCATATATAGGCCTTCCATCGGGCAGGGTAATGCAGTTTAGGGGCCATCCTCCGCGGCCGGTCATAAGCTGCACAGCGCTCATATACACCTGGTCAATATCAGGACGTTCTTCCCTGTCTACTTTTATGTTGATGAAATATTCATTCATCAATGCCGCCACCTCCTCATTCTCAAAACACTCCCGTTCCATAACGTGGCACCAGTGGCAGGCCGAGTAGCCCACACTCACCAGCAACATCTTATTCTCCGCCTTTGCCTTTGCCAGCGCTTCCTCGCCCCAAGGGTACCAGGCTACCGGGTTATAAGCATGCTGCAACAGGTACGGACTGGTCTCATCTATTAACTTGTTAGTGTATTTTTTATCCTTGCTCAAAGCCTTGCTATTGTAATAAATTTTAAACTTTTATTTCTTCCTTTTTTAACCGCCTACTTAAAGTAAAACTTTAACTAATTATTTATCCCCTCTTGAGGGGGGGGTAAAGCTGTGCTTTGACGGGATGTCTTTTTCAACATACAATACAGCCCAACCACCTTCTGTTGTAGCAAAAATTCAATATTTCATAATGTCATCCCGCACTTGATGCGGGATCTCCTAGTTCACACCCAAACCCTTTCTATTGTAGCAAATTTTTGAGTTTTACTTCGGTTTAACATTCTTTAATTTTTTATCTCTTTATCTCTTTATCTATTATTCAACTTCACCACTTATCCACTTTGCCACTCAACTACCCAACCACTCTCCCCAAAAAATACAAAGATACAACCTCAACACCCCCTATGTCAAATCAAAACTATCCTCGCGCTCGGGTATTTCAATATTATTAAATCCGTGGGCAAGCAACTTTTCTTTAAATGCCTGTTGCGCATCGTACTCACCATGCACTAAAAAGAAGCGTTTTACCTTTTTGGGGTTCTGTGGCTTTAGCCAGTCAAAAAGCTCTTCATAATCGGCATGGGCGCTAAAGGCTTGCAGCTCTTTTATTTCGGCTTCCACTTTGTATTCTTTGCCAAATATTTTAACCTCATCGGCCCCTTTCAACAAACGGTCGCCAAGGGTGTTGGCAGGCACAAAGCCTACTATCAAAATAGTGTTCTTGCTGTCGCCAATATTGTTTTTTATATGGTGCTTTATGCGGCCCGCCTCCATCATGCCCGATGAGGAGATAATTATAGAAGGCTCATCAAGGCTATTCAACCTGATAGAGTCTTCCACATTTTGAATATATATAAGGTTGTTAAACCCAAATGGATCTGTATCGTGCTTCATATACTCCAATATGTCGGCGTTAAAACACTCCGGGTGGTTGCGCATTATGCCTGTAGCGTTTATAGATAGCGGACTGTCAACATACACCTTAATATCGGGCAGCAACCCTTCGGTGCGCATACGGTCCAGGGTATATACTAATTCTTGGGTGCGGCCAAGGCTAAAGGCAGGGATGATGATTTTCCCCTTGCGCTTTACGCAGGTATCGGTAACTATCTTCAGCAGGTTTTCGCGGGTATTTACCCTTGGCTCGTGCAGACGGTTACCATAGGTGCTTTCGCAAATAATATAGTCGGCTTGAAAAGTCTTCTCAGGGTCGCGTAATATAAGGTCGCCGGGGCGGCCTACGTCGCCAGAGAATAAAAGGTGTAGTACCTTATCGTGCCCCTCACGTATTTTCAGGTTAACACACGCGCTGCCCAGTATATGCCCGGCATCGGTAAAGCAAACCTCCAGTTCATCATCCAGCGTATACCACTCGGTGTACTTTTCCTTATAGCGAAACAGCTTAATGCAGGCTTCCACATCGTCTTGGCTATACAATGGTTCTCGCGGTTCCAGGTTTTTAGCCGCCCGCTTCTTATTTATATAGGCTATATCACTTTCCTGGATTTTTGCACTGTCGGCAAGCATTATACGGCATAGGTCGTATGTAGCGCGGGTGCAATATATAGGCCCGCTAAAGCCTTGTTTAACCAGCATAGGCAATGCCCCGCTATGGTCTATGTGCGCGTGCGACAGGATAACATAATCAACCTCCGCCGGGTTGAAACCAAAATGGAGGTTAAGCTCTTCTGTTCCCTTACTTTGAAAAAGGCCGCAGTCTAGCAATATTTTTTTTCCGCCAATGGTTGTAATCATGTGCTTGCTGCCGGTAACTGTCCGCGCTGCACCGTAAAATGTAACTTTCATCTATAGCAAAGCTACATTATTTGCTAGTATTTGTTTTGAAAAAATAATTACCTGATGATTTGGTTAATACGCCAAAAGTCCTTAGAAATAGCCTATATTTGCAAATATAATAGGCAAGGGAGGTTTTGTATTTGTATGGGTTTTCTTCTGTCTTAACTTTTTAATCTTCATCGTTATGCCACACAAAGAAAATTATCTTGCAAAAACCTGGATCAACATTAACGATGAAGAAGAGGTTGCTTTTTGGGCAAAACGATTCCATGTTACTCCTAAAGAAATTTTAGCTGCCGTAGCACACGTAGGCAAACCTGTGCGTTATGTAGAGCAGCACTTAGAGCACAAGTTACTTAAGGGTTAGTTAATTCTTATATAATTCCTGTAATGGTTTAATATTACTGAACCACTATTTTTTGATGGTTTACTCCTTTATCAGTAAATATTCTTACAAAGTATAAACCATGTGGCAACGTGCTTACATTTATTGGAAACCCTGGCGATGAAAGTACTTTTTGCCCCGAATTATTTAATACATCTATTATAAGCTTACCCGTATAGCAATTAGCATACACCAAACCATTTGTAGGGTTGGGGAACAAGCAGTTTTTTTCTTGTACCGTGTCTTCGGTAATAGTATTGGGAATACTGCATTGATAATTTAAAAACTCAATGGTTCGTTTATTAAAATCGCTAAAAAACTGGTGTGCTGTAAAACTGCAATTAATTTGGTTTATAATATCGGCAAGCTGTGTGCCGGTTAACCCTTGCAGCGATGGCCAGTTGGCTTGGTTAGCCAATACAATAGCTGCTACACTATCGCCGGCAAATTTCATAAAATTGCCCGGCAACAGGCAACCGTTACTTTGCAAATCATTAAAAATTTGTTGCGATTTTTGGATGGTAATTCCGGCTATGCGGGCAAAACGCTCGGGGTATAATGGGTTTTGCGGGTTGCTATAATAACGGCTGCAAATGCCCCTGCTTATTAACGTGTTAGAATTGGTCAGTGCATTAGCATTGCCAATAGGGCCTACATTTTCATTGTTGTCATTTTGCTGCATGCAAAACTGTATGGGCGTATTGGTAACATCAAACAAAGGCTCGTTGCCTTGGGCACAATAGCTTACCCCTGCCTTAAATTGATAAATGGTAGATAATGATATGGAGTATGAGCCACCATTGCTCATGCCCACGCTAAACTGTTTGGTTTGTGCAATAAAGCTGCCCCTATTGATAAATGTGTCTGTCAATATTTTGATATTGACATAATCAACGTTGTTGATGGTATCTACCGGATTGGTTTGCCAGCGTATTTTGCCATCGCTGTTAAGGTCTTGGTTTAAGGTACTTTCTTCAGCCTCTGTTATTAATACACCATAGCCATTATACAACAAATCGTTTACCAATTTGCGGTTCTCTAAACTAAGCCAACCACGGGCGCTGCCGCCTGTGCCATGCAACAGGTAAACCACCCCTTTCATATTGGGAGGAAAAGCATAATACATAGGCTTTAAAATGTCGCGCCCCTTTATCAACTCATAATTTAGGGGGATATAAAAGGGCTGAAAATTGGCTGATATAGTTACATTTTGTGCAGGCATTACAAGCCAAGTATGCCATTCATCAGCATATTGCAAAAAAGTAGTATCGCCTGTCCAATTGGTAAATACAGTAAGGGTATCGTAGGCATTGCAATATACATGAACAGTATCGCCAGCGGCGTAGCTGCCACCGCCATAGCCATTATTTACTGTTAAAGTATAGGTTTGAGCTGATAATGAAAGAGTTATACTAAATAAAATGCAAGTAATAATCTTGTGCATAGTAAACGTTTTATAAGTATAACTTAACTACCTGAAAAGGTTTAAAACTATTCCCACTCAATAGTAGCCGGTGGTTTGCTGCTGATGTCATACACCACGCGGTTAACCCCTTTTACACGGTTTATTATTTCGTTAGATATTTTAGCCAAAAACTCGTAAGGTAGGTGGCACCAGTCGGCTGTCATCCCATCAACCGAACTTACTGCACGTAACGCAACCGCACTTTCGTACGTACGCTCATCGCCCATAACCCCTACAGATTTTACAGGTAGAAGGATTGCGCCTGCCTGCCATACGCTATCGTACAGCCCATCGTTTTTAAGGCCTTCAATAAATATATGGTCAACCTCTTGCAATAACTGTACTTTCTCGGCAGTAATATCGCCCAGTATGCGTATCGCTAAGCCCGGCCCCGGGAAGGGGTGGCGGCCCAAACGTTCCTCTGTTAAGCCCATTGTACGGCCCACACGGCGCACTTCGTCTTTAAACAACATGCGTAGCGGTTCTACCACCTGTAGTTTCATAAAATCAGGCAAACCACCTACGTTGTGGTGGCTTTTAATAGTTGCCGACGGCCCCTTAACCGACATACTTTCAATTACATCAGGATAAATAGTGCCTTGCCCCAGCCATTTCACATCTTCTATTTTATGGGCCTCCATATCAAACACCTCAATAAAGGCTTTGCCAATGGCTTTGCGTTTTTCTTCAGGGTCAGACAAACCGGCCAGTGCATCGTAAAACCGCTGACTGGCATCAACACCAATCACATTTAGGCCCATTTCTTTATAGGCCTCTAAAACGGTTTCGAACTCGTTTTTGCGCAGCAATCCGTTATCTACAAAAATGCAAAACAGGTTATCGCCAATGGCACGGTCTAGCAATGCCGCCGCTACCGAACTATCCACACCGCCCGATAAACCAAGCACCACACGGTCGTTACCTAGTTTTTCTTTCAACTCAGCCACCGTAGTATCAACAAACGATGCGGGGGTAAACGATTGCGTACAACCGCAAACATCAACCACAAAGTTTTTTAGCAGTGTTAAGCCGTCGGTACTATGCGTCACCTCTGGGTGAAACTGTATAGCGTAAACTTCTTTGTTATTCAGTTTATAAGCTGCCACAGGTATACTCTCTGTAGTAGCTATCAGGCTGGCATTTTCAGGTAGCTTGGTAATGGTATCGCCGTGGCTCATCCACACCTGGCT
>JAIXUZ010000390.1 GCA_027483285.1 Bacteroidota bacterium | reverse complement strand
TCATTACCTTAAATAGAAATAAATAGCATGAAACGCATAATAATAATATCAGGCCTAATGGTTACCGCCCTGGCAGCCAATGCCCAAATGAAAACAAGTAAAGTATCGGTATTTAAAAATGGCACCTTCTTTCAAAAAAAAGAAGGCAACATGAAGATTAACGACCGTGTTACCTACGTTGATGTTCCTTCTACTGCCCTGTTGGGTACTTACTGGATTGCCTCAGGCAAAGACTCTAAAATCCAGCAAATAGATGTTAGGCAGGATACCATTAAAAAAACAAAAAATGCCCAGTCTATTACAGACTACCTGCAAGGCAACGAGGGGAAACAAATAACCCTGCGCTATAACCAGGTAATGGATGCTTCTAAACCGTCTATGCGAACTGTAACAGGCACGCTGGTAAAATACTTCCCAACTACGGGTATTTTAAAGGTTAAGACTGATGGCAACAAAATGCTCATCATCTCTACCGCCAACCTGAATGACGTTGAGTTTGATGCATCTGTATCCGATAAATTCCAGGCCGATACCATTGTACGCCGTGCTAAAATACAGTTAGAGAAAAACGTCGGAAGCAACGATTTTTCCATCGTATCAATGCAAACAGGCATCCAATGGCAACCATCATACTACATCCGATTGGCGAATGATAAAGACGCTCGTTTGGTAATGAAAGGAACTGTAGAAAACTTCTCTGAAGACTTAGAAGATGTTGATCTTGACCTTGTTGTGGGCGCGCCCCAAATGTTTTTCGGCACCCAGTTCGACCCTATCTCGCAAGGCTACCTTACCTCAATAATAAACACAACCTACGCTAATGGCAGTTCAGGTCTATACGACAACAGCCGCTTTAGCAATGCCCAAATGGCAACATGGGACTATGGCAATATAGCTAGCGGCAACAGCATTCCTATTGCAGGCGAAGATGAATATACTGCCGATGGTGAAAAGGTATCAGACCTTTACTACTACAAAGCAGGCAAAATATCACTAAAAAAGAACACCAAAACGCTTATCCCAATTTCTCTTACAACTATCCCTTATAAAGATGTGTACGAGGCTGAAATCAATGATATTACCAATTACTACATCAACCGCACTGTTACGTACGATGAAATGCAACGCACCGATGCATACCACTCACTAAAATTCACCAATAAGTCGGGCGCCCCTATTACAACCGCTCCCGTTTTTGTAGTAGACCAGGATGAGAAACCACTGGCCCAGGACCAGATTAAATACACCCCTGTAAATGCTGATGTATTGGTACGCCTTTCTAAAGCCATTGATGTATCAGTAAAAAGCAAAGACGAAGAACTAAGCCGTGCCGAAAAGGTTAAGAAATACAACAAGGTGTACTACGACAAAATCACCCTTAAAGGCACTGTTGATGTTTGCAACTACTTAGACAAACCCATTACCCTAAGCGTTAAAAAAACATTAAATGGCGAGGTTACTAAGTCTGAAGGCGCTACCGTTAGCAAATCGGGCCGCTACAATTCGCTTAACCCATTCTCTACCATTAAATGGGAAGTTGAACTAAAAGCCGGCGAAAAGAAAACTATTACCTACGAGTACGAGGTATACATAACTACCGGATATTAATATTTGCAGCTGTTTTAATTACCAAAGCCCCGCAAGGGGCTTTTTTATTTAATTAACTTTATGCTAATGAAAGTATCTGCATTAATAGTAATCCTCATAATATTATTTTCAGGTTGTAAGGTTGTAAAAAACAACGATGTTACCATATGTGCAAACCATAACTGCAAAGTTAGAAAAGGCTTTGCTCAAAACCACTATGGCAGGGCTTGTGTTGGGCAAGATGGTAATCTTATAAAAATTGGCAGATGTGGTGGATGTGTAGTACCTATAAATCCCTTTAAAAGGTATTCGTATATTAAATACTGCCCCAAGTGCACACACCAATGGAAAAAGGAAATCAGGGATAAAGCAAAAAACAAGTAAAATAAAAATCCCCTAAACATTGCTGTTTAAGGGATTTCTATTGTAATAGATTATAAAATACTATTTCTCAATAAGCATATTCCACTTAGGAGCTTCTACCTTTTTTACTTTCTTATTCTCAGTATAAGCAAAACTGCCAGCCAATGCAAACTTTCCTGGAATTACCGATGGATCTACTTTAACTTTATACTTCACCTTTACCTGGTTGTTTGCAGGTATTTTTAGCCAAATAAACTTCACCTTTTGCTTTTCAAAAACAAATACAGCTCCACTAGACTCTACCTCCGATGCAATAAAACCTTCGGGTATTAGATGCTCAAGTTTACAAAAACCACTCTCACCTTCTTTATTTAAGGTAAGCTCTACAGTAAACTCTCCATTCACCTTCGCTTTTTCGGGGGCGTTTACCGCTATTTTAACCTTATTCATATCAATAAGGGGGCTCGGCATAAATGCGCTGCCTAGGGCAAAAAAAGCAGACAAGCCTATAATTGCAAGTAATTTCTTCATAGGTTTATTCTTAGTAGTTATCAAAGTAAAAGTCAATCAGCTCGTAAATACCATCCACATCAAAACCTGTTTTGCCATCAAAAAATTCATCAATAACGCGCGCCACCTCTTTAGTTTCTAACTTGCCATCATTGTTATAGTCAGCTGCTTTGTATTTAGATGGTAAGGTAACAAGCGTTGGCGCAACAACAGGGTTCATATCTGTGCTATTGTCTTTGCCCTGTTTTACCTTTACAGGCTCAGGCAATGATGCTGGGAAGTTTTTCAAAGCATCGCGAGGAACAGCAATGGTATCATCTGCCATTTTTTGCAGTTTGCTGTCTTCTACTTTTTTGCCTAGCGCATCTACAACAGAACCAGCTGGCGTGTTAGCTTCTTTATCTGCATAATCAGGCACACCGTCTTTGTCTGTATCTGTAGGGTCAGGGCAGCCACTACCGTTAACTTTAACACCTGTCGGGGTGTTTGGGCAGTCGTCATTAGCATCGCGCACACCATCGCCATCACTGTCAATTTTTTCTATTGCTTTAAAGTCAACGTCTTTATAACGTGCTTCAGCAGGGTCTTGTGGTTTTTTACCTAAACGTATCTGGAAACCGCAAATAAGGTTAGCAAACTTATCGTTGCCTCCATTGCGTACAGCATCCATATCATCGGTAAGGGTAAAAAAGTAAGTACCTTGCACATACGCATCAACAAAGCCAGATAGTTTGTAGCGTAAGCCTAAACCAACGGGTATGGTAATTGTATTTTTTTTATAGCCCGGGCTGTCAATAGCCGTTTCGTATTTATAGTCGCGGCGTATTTGTTGTGCTGTTCCGAGGTTCAATTGAGTTTGTTGCTGGTTACGCACAGTGCCGTCGGTCCAGTAGTAGTAATCGTTGCCGTTTTTGTCTTTAATATCGGTCTTAGGGTCATAGGTAGCAAAACCAACACCGCCAAACATGTAAGGAGCAAATTTTGATTTTTTACGCAGTAACCAATCGTTATCCCAATAAATATTTACACGGATATCGCCATTCATCATGGTCGACCCAAAGTTGCGTGGCGTGCTGATAGCACGTTCGTTTACTGATACCTGGCCCCACATAAAGTTAGCCGAAAGGCCGAAGGTTTTACCAAGGCGCTGCTCAATACCCGCGTTTAAGCTTAAACGGTGTGTGCCGAACTGCCATACATCAGGATTGTTATAATCACCAAAAAAGCCAGTAACTCCTGCACCAAAAGTAAGGGCTGGATATTTGTAATAGTTAAACGTATCAGGCGCTTCAGGTTGCATCGATTTTGTAGTTTGAGCATTTAAAGCTGCGAAACTTGCACAAAATAAAAGCGTGTAGAGTTTTTTCATAAGCACAGGCAAAAATTTCCACAAATATATAGTTGTAAGCCAATAAAAAAAACCTATTGGGTACTTTTTATAAACAATATCAACAAAAAATAAGCTTAATCTAATATTTGATACTAATTACGTCGATTATTTTCTGGCTTTGTAACAGCATAATAATAGCTACTATAAAAGTAACTCTCTGTTTAACTAATAATTAAACAACAAAACAAAAATAACTTTACATATACCCTCAACAGCTGTGGGCGTATGCTCTCCTGCTTATTATACAACTCAAACGCACGTTGGTAAAATACCTGATACACCGCAACCGATATTAACAACAACGGGACTTTAAGCAACCAGAAGGTAAATCCGTAAAAACGAGTAACCATAATACCTGGCAAAAAGTCTATAAAAAAGTTAATTCCGTTATTGGTAATACTATCTATAAGCTTATGGGGGCATTATACCTTGAAAGTTTTGGTAACGCTGCGCTAGAGGGTCAATGGCAATCTCATACCTATGCGATGCAACAACCACGAACATTGCAGTGAATGATGTAAAAAGCGTTAGCTCTCCAAAATCATCAGGGGTATGTAAACTTGTTAATATGAGAGAAATGAGAAGTGGTATGGAATGGTATAGCCCGGGCAAAAGCTGTTCCTACCGAAAAGGTAGCTACATTATAAATGAAATTGCCTTTTAAATATTCTTTTATAAAGCCCGTTAAGTAATAAAAATCAAAAGTAAACCTAATACGACAAATGCAAGTTATATTTGTTGCGATATGAAGAGAGTAATGGCGATTGATTATGGGCTAAAACGTTGTGGCATTGCTGTTACAGACCCTATGCAAATTATAGCCAACGGGCTTGATACTGTTGCTACCAAAGATATTACCGCCTGGCTTGAAAAGTACCTGGCATTAGAAATTGTAGAGACTATTGTAGTAGGCGAACCTAAGCAAATGGATGGCACCCCATCTGAAATTGCAAAGCATGTAAACACATTTGCAGCGGTGCTCCACAAAAAATTCTCTAATGTTAATATAGTAAGGCACGATGAGCGCTTCACATCTAAAATGGCGTTCCAAACCATGATAGACGGGGGCCTTGGCAAAAAACAGCGCAAAGACAAAGGCTTAATTGATAAGGTTAGTGCAACAATTCTGCTGCAATCGTACATGGAGTTTGCCAAAGGCAGGCTTTAATTGTAAATTTGCATTCTTATTAAAAACGAATGATATACCCGATTGTAGCTTACGGCGATCCTGTACTTAAGAAAGTAGCCGTTGATATTACTAAAGATTATGAAGGCCTTGCAGAGGTTATTGAGAACATGTGGGAAAC
>JAIXUZ010000235.1 GCA_027483285.1 Bacteroidota bacterium | reverse complement strand
ACAAACTCAACATCAGGGTTGCCCTTGGTAATGCGGCTAAGGGTTTCATAGGTAAACCAGCCTATGCCCTCCATTTTATTGCGGAGCAGCAGGCGTGTATTTACAGCTATTTTCAGTTTACCCATCAGGGTGGGGCAATTATATGTTTGTTGTCTCTACCGAAACAATACCTGCAATC
Source organism: Bacteroidota bacterium (assembly GCA_027483285.1). Taxonomy (GTDB): domain Bacteria; phylum Bacteroidota; class Bacteroidia; order CAMBQF01; family CAMBQF01; genus CAMBQF01. The sequence continues at coordinate 5,050 of JAIXUZ010000235.1, read as the reverse complement.
TTCTTAACCAAGCCGGTAAGTACCTTACCCGGACCTATCTCTACGAACTGCGTAGCGCCATTGTCTACCATGGCTTTTATGGTTTGTGTCCACAATACAGGCGCGGTAAGTTGCGCTATCAGGTTTATTTTGATAATGTCAGGGTTCTCTACCGGCTGTGCTTTTACATTTTGGTAAACAGCACAGGTTGGGGTGTTAAATTCAGTATCGTTAATGGCTTCGGCAAGTTCTTTACGTGCAGGTTCCATCAAAGGCGAGTGGAACGCACCGCCTACGGGTAGCAACAATGCACGTTTAGCGCCTGCTTCTTTCAGTTTTTCGCAGGCCTCATTTACCGCCTCGTGCGTACCCGATATTACCAGCTGGCCGGGGCAGTTAAAGTTAGCAGGCACAACCACGCCTTTTATGCTTTTGCAAATCTGCACAACCTTTTCATCTTCCAAACCTAAAATAGCCGCCATGGTAGATGGGTTTATCTCACATGCTTTCTGCATCGCCTCGGCGCGTTTAGACACCAATCGCAACCCGTCTTCAAAACTTAACGTGCGGTTGGCTACCAGGGCCGAAAATTCCCCTAGCGAGTGGCCTGCAACCATATCAGGTTTCACTGTGTCGCTATTCAAAATAGCCAGTATCACCGAGTGTAAAAATATGGCGGGCTGGGTAACACGGGTTTGCTTCAAATCCTCTTCAGTTCCGTTAAACATCACATCGGTAATACGGAAACCTAATATCTTATTTGCTTTTTCAAACAGGTCTTTGGCTTTGGGTGCCGACTCGTAAAGGTCTTTGCCCATACCGCTAAATTGCGAACCTTGTCCCGGAAAAATACATGCTTTCATAATGGAAATTCTCTGTGTAATAGGGTTGTTATTATCTTAATGCAATCGGGCTGATATAATCTTCATAAACTCAGAACGTGTTCGCTCATCCTTCAAAAATCCACCCGTAAATGCCGATGTGGTAGTTACCGAGTTTTGTTTTGATACCCCGCGCATACACATACACATATGCTGGGCCTCAATAACAACAGCAACACCACCGGGCTCTAACGTATCTTGTATACAATTCAATATCTCGGTAGTTAAACGTTCCTGCACCTGCAGGCGGCGGGCAAAAGCATCGGCCACACGGGGCAGCTTGCTAAGGCCTACTATAAAACCATTGGGTATATAAGCAATATGCGCCTTGCCAAAAAACGGCAGCATATGGTGTTCGCACATAGAGTATATCTCAATGTCTTTAACCACCACCATCTGCTTATAATCGTCCTTAAACATCGCCGACTTTAATATTTCTGCCGGCTTTTGGTTATAGCCTTGGGTAAGGTAAAGCATAGCTTTGGCGGCCCGTTCGGGCGTTTTAAGCAAACCCTCGCGGGTAGGGTCTTCGCCTAAGCCTTCAATAATGCTTTTATAATGCTCAGCCAGCGCTATATAGTGCGGGTGGTTATCCTCCATCGCCTTGTAGGTTATTCGCCGTAATATTCAGCGTAATTATTTTCCGTTTCGTATAGTTTCACGCAGTGCAAAGTGCCGCCACGCAAAGCAATCTCCTCTTCCAGCTGTTGCCAGATAGCCACCGCCAGGTTTTCAGTACTTGGCATTTGCCCACGGATAAAATCAACATCCAGGTTAAGGTTCTGGTGGTCAAGTTTATCTGTCACGCGGGCGCGTATCAGCCTGCTAAGCTCTTTAAGGTCAACTATAAGGCCTGTAACAGGGTCGGGCGTACCTTTTACCGTTACAAATAAGTTAAAGTTATGTCCGTGCCAGTTAGGGTTGGCGCATTTGCCAAAACGTTCTAAGTTTTGCTCAGCAGACCAACTTTCTACCCAAAGCTTGTGGGCTGCGTTAAAATGCTCTTTCCGAGTTATGTAAACCGTTGCCATAAATAAGGCGCAAAGATAGTAAATTCAGTGGTCGGTAGTCAGTAGTTAGTAATCAGTTATTATACCCTTACTGGCAGTAGTAAACTACCCCAATACTAAGCATTATATATCCTCTAAAAAGACTTTTAGTTTTTAACTTTTATTTTTTAGTTCCAAGTCACTTAACCACTATTTCTTATCCGGCTCCGGCTCTTCAAACACTATCGCGTTAGCATCTATCAAAAAGTAGATGTCGTTTTTAGGGCGAAGCAACTCCGGCATCTCCTCATTTTCGCTGGCAGGTACTTTTACAATAGCCTTGTTGGTAGGCAGTGTATATACATAGTAGCAAACGTATTTTTTTATCTGCTCGTGGTTATCGTTAAACCCTTTGGCTGCTTGCAGGCTACGGGGCCATTTGGCAGGCTGGCTCATCATTTTTATAAACGGAATCTCATCTTTCTTCACCTTGTTCTTCTTCATGTCTTTATCATCATCCTCGGTAAAGGTGTAGTTGCGGGCTATCTTGCCTGGGTTGGTTATCCAGGCCCTGTCGCCGGGATTTTGTGCCGATGCCAAAAAAGGCAACAATAGCAATGCGAAAAGTATCTTTTTCATTTTTATCAGTTGTTACAATGCAATTATATAGCAAAAACACAGCCAAACTCAGTTTTGTTGATTCTATATATTAACATTCAAAAGTTAAGGCTATCCCCCTGCGAAGCGGGTGTACCTAATACTATGCATTCGGCGAGGGGGTGAAATGCAATAAACCTTTACTTTTGTAATAAAATTTAACGTTTGTTTTTTAACTCCCCTCTCTCTTGGGATAGGGGTTGGGGGAGAGGTGCATCGACTTATCTTTGCAATCATTTTCCAATCCTGTTCAGACCATGCAACACCTCACCATCCAAAACAACAAAATCCCCGCCTTAGGCCTTGGGACATACAGCATCAACGGCATGGAATGTACCGATGCCGTTAGCAACGCGTTAGACCAGGGCTACCGCCATATCGACACTGCACAGATGTATGGTAACGAGGCCGAAGTAGGTGCAGGCATAAAAGCATCGCCAACAGTCCGCGAAGATGTATTTTTAACCACCAAGGTGCTAACAGAAAATTTTACCAAACGCAATTTTATACCCTCGGTAGAAGACAGTTTACGCAAGCTAAAACTCGATTATGTCGACCTGCTCCTGCTCCACTGGCCCGGCACAGACGAAGCCAATAAACTGGCGCTTGATTTGTTGCTCGAATGCCAAAACAAAGGCTATACAAGGCTGGTGGGCGTAAGCAACTTCACTATCCGTATGTTGGAGTACTCGCGCAACCACGCCCCTATCATCTGCAACCAGGTAGAATACCACCCTTACCTAAGCCAACAAAAAATGCTGGAGTATTTAACTGAACATAACATGTTCCTTACCGCATACAGGCCGTTGCTAAAAGGCGCTATTACAACCGATAAAACACTAACCCAACTGGCCCAAAAACACAATCGTACCGAGGGGCAGATTGTCCTCCGCTGGCTAATGCAGCAACCAAACGTTACCGCTATCCCCAAGGCCGCATCAGCAAAACACCGCGCTGACAACCTCAACATCTTCGATTTTGAGTTAACCGATGATGATATGCAAGCCATCTTCGCCCTAAACAAAAGCCAGCGCTTTGTCACCCCATCGTGGAGCCCCGATTGGGATAAATAATATAGCTTTGTAATAGAATATTACCCCATTGGCCACAACCACACCCCTCCGCATCCCCGGTTTCGACTTAGCTCGTGCATACGCTATTTTCGGTATGTACATCGTCAACTTTAATTTCTGCTTTGGGTCGTTTAGTAATACAACTTTAGCTGGCAGGTTCATCACCCTTTTTACAGGCAATTCAACCTCCATATTTATTATTTGTGCCGGTATGGGCTTATCACTAATGGTAAACAGGCAGGGCCTTACTGCTGATGATAAAAAAAGGTACAAATCAATAGTTTTAAAAAGGTCGTGGTTTTTACTGGCTATAGGGCTTGCACTATACTCTTGGTGGCCCGGCGACATACTCCACTTTTATGGCGGTTACATGCATATAGCAGCATTTTTATTGTTTGTACCAAAGCGTTATTATCTGATTGCAGCAACAGCCGCAATTGCCATTTACCATGCCCTTTTATTCTTTATTCCTGTTGAAACAGGCTGGGATTTAACATCATTTAATTACACTGATTTTTGGACAGTAAAAGGCTTTCTTCGCAACACACTGTACAACGGATGGAACTCTTTATTTCCGTGGATAGCATACTTTTTACTCGGCATGTGGCTTGGCAGGCTAAACTGGCAAAATACTATGGTAACAAAAAGAGTATTTATAACAGGGGCAGTTTGCTTTTTACTTTTTGAGGGGTTACGGTATTTTGCCGCAGGCGGTATGTTTAATGATGCAGCTACCGCTTATATTATGAGCGAGTACTTTCCGCCCTACCTGCCGTTTATGGCCATTACCACAAGCTTTGCGCTAATGGCTATTTCTGTTTGTATCTATATCGGGTATAAATTCCCTGCCAATAAATTATTAGCCTCGCTATCCAAAATCGGGCGAATGACATTAACCGATTATGTAATGCACATAACTATGGGCATGGTAATTTTTGCTATTTTGTTTGATAGGCTTTATACAGGGTATTTGCCGGGTAGCGCTCCTGTGCCTCCTATACAAATACTGGGTTTTGCAACGGCTTTCTTCGCATTAAGCGTAGGGTTTAGCACTATCTGGTTGCGGTATTTTAAAAATGGGCCGTTAGAAACGCTCATGCGTAAAATATCAGGATAAAGGTTTCAAACTAAGGCTGTATCTTTGCTCTATGGAAGAATCAATCAACTCAAGCAAGGCCCCTGAGCCTGTAGGTCTATATCCACATGCACGCCGTGTAGGCAACATACTGTACCTTTCAGGTGTAGGCCCCCGCGAACGCGGCACCAAAAAAATTCCCGGTGTTGAGTTAGATGAAGCCGGAAACATAACTGCCTACGACATTGAAACCCAATGCCGCTCGGTGTTTCAAAACGTAAAGTACATATTAGAAGATGCCGGCAGCAGTTGGGATAAAATTGTAGACGTAACCGTTTACCTAACCAATATGAAAGACGATTTTCCCACCTACAACAAGCTGTGGGCCGAATATTT
>JAIXUZ010000072.1 GCA_027483285.1 Bacteroidota bacterium | reverse complement strand
TATACACGCTCATTACGTATCGAGTTCATGCGGATACGGTCGCCGAGCAAAGCCCCGCCAGTCTTGCGTTTCGAAGGGTCTACCGAAACAATACCGATATTTTTATCCGGAAAATCCATTAAAAAACGTCGCATCACTTCGTCTACAAGGCTTGATTTTCCTGCACCTCCGGTGCCAGTAATGCCTAATACGGGAGTCTTCGATTTGGCAGCCAGTATGTCTACTTCGTCAATAGTATTTTTGCTCTCTTTCTCAAAGTTTTCAGCAGCCGAAATAAGGCGTGCAATGCTGTGGTGATCCTTTGCTGATAGGTGTTTCAGCTCGCCGTTTAAATTGTCCCCCGTTGCAAAATCCGACTTTTGCAGCAAATCATTAATCATGCCCTGCAAACCCATACTACGCCCATCATCGGGGCTATATATGCGGGTAATGCCGTAGGCTTGCAATTCAGCAATTTCGTCGGGTAAAATAACACCGCCGCCACCGCCAAACAGCTTGATATGGCTGCATCCGCGTTCCTTTAGCAAATCGTACATGTACTTAAAATACTCCACATGGCCGCCCTGGTACGATGTAATGGCAATAGCATTGGCATCCTCCTGAATGGCGCAATTCACTACCTCGGCAACGCTACGGTCGTGGCCCAGGTGGATAACCTCAGCACCGGTGCTTTGCAATATGCGGCGCATGATGTTTATAGCGGCATCGTGCCCATCAAACAGCGCGGCAGCGGTAACTATACGTATTTTATGTTTTGATTTATAAGGGGCTACAACTTCCATAATTTTTCCAATATCCAGCTGCGAATTTAAGGATAAATTGGCTGATTATGGAAAGTCTCTTTTTTCTGTATCTATATTGCATGAAGCACTTCTTACTTTCTTTAATCACATTATTTGCCTTATCAGCACAAGCCCAAACAAAGCCGCCTACAATGGCAGCATTAGTTAAGCTGTATAATGATACTAATATGGCAGCTATTAATGATTATGCTCACCTACTTGGTTTTACAGGAGAGCCTTTTGGCTTTCCTATGGTGGGCAATACCTATGATTACCAAGTTTATTCTTTCGCATCAAAAGACAGTGTTACCAATCATTATACTTCCTTTGGTTACACATGGGGGCAGCATAACATTTACAACCCGTTTAATTTAACACAAATAGCCTACGGTACAATGGAAGAAGGCGTATTTAACGGTTTAATTAGTGAAATGAAAAACATGGGAGCAAAGGAAGATACAACACCCGGCACCGACTCTGGCGCACATATGTTTGAATTTAATAAGCTTACTATCTCATTTTTTGTAATTACTGAAATTAACAGGCCAAAGTATAATGTTGTTGTTGCGGGCAATGGTTGGTAAAACACACCCCGCCGTCGCTACGCTCGGCACCCCTCTCGAGAGGGGATAATTTCACGAGGTTTTTATACTTTTGTTCTATGCATTACCCACCCGCACATTTAGAAACCGAACGCTTAAACATGCGCCCACTAGTGGCTGAAGATGCTAAAATATGGCAGCCCTTTTTAGACAGCGACGAAGCTATGGAGTTTATGCGGACGTTTTATCCGCCGGAAATAAAATACCCTGCACTATACTGGATTGGTTTTGCGCTTAACCGTTACTTTGAAGGCCGTTACGGTTTGATGGCGTTGATTGACAAACAAACCAGCGAAATGGTAGGCCAATGCGGACTTTTAGCACAGGTGGTTGATGATTTACCTGAGTTGGAAGTGGGCTACCATATTTTACCACAATACTGGGGCAAAGGGTATGCGCCCGAGGCGGCTAAATTCTTTATTAACTATGCCTTTGAAAACAACCTAGCCGACAGCATCATATCTGTAATAGATGTGGGGAATGTAAAATCGCAGCGGGTGGCAGAGAAGAATGGGTTGTTCCGTGAGAAACAAACGATACAGCTGGGCGACGATGTATACATCTACCGCAAGTTTAAGTCTGCATAGTTTGTTCTTCTAGCCTTTTGGTGCGTATGTTTTTGTAGAAGATATAGGCTAAGCCAGCCAAAATAACGTAGGGAATAGCCATAAGATAAAGTATGGCACCGTTTAGGTTTTTACCCACGGCAGCGCGGCCATCGCTAAGGTTACTCTCTGCAATACGGCGGCACATGGCGCATTGGGCCTCAGCATCAACACTAAAAAATACCACCAAAACTATAAGTACTACGGCTATTTTAATTGTACGGTTCATAACCAAAGAATTGTAGTACAAATATACGAAGAAAGTTAGATCTTTTTACCCTGCCATTTGCCCGAACGCAGGTAGATGAAGGACATAATCAGCATCACCCCAAAATACACATATTCACACGCCCAAACCAAGTGGATAGGCCACATAAATACGCGGGCAAAAACAAAGGCGGCAATAAGGTAAATGCCTATGCTGCTGGTTTCTATAAGTAATGATGTTGCGGTGTTGCCCGTACCCGATACGCCGCTGAACATAATATACGCCACGGCAAACAACAGGATAGATCCGGAGATAACGTAGCTGGAAAGTAAGGTATCTTGCACCAGCGATGTATCGGCGACTACCAAGCCCGGAAGGAAATAAGGAAACAGCACGTTTACCAAGCTGATGATTGCCGTACATGCTACCGACATGATGATGATACGCTTTAGCAACGCGAAAATCTCATTACTTCTACCTAAACCAATAAGTTCGCTTACCATAGCTGATGTGGCAGATGTGAAACCGATAAGCGGCACCATCATTACCATATAAATTTGACGTACAAGGTTGGATATTGCCAGGGCCTGCTTGCCCATATTCTCAGTAATGATAAAAAAAGCAAACCATGCCCCTACCGATACCGACATTTGCAGCATAGACGGGGCCGAAACCTTGAAAATAGCCTTTTGTTCGGCCCTATTAAAACGGCTTACGTGGTTGATATTATAATCAGTATAAATTTTGCTGAAGCGGATGTAGAGAACGAACAAGAGCATAGAAATACCCTCGGCAATGTTGGTGCCCAAGGCAGAGCCTGCCATGCCCATTTCGGTAAAGCCATATTTGCCAAAAATCAATGCATCGTTAAAAAAGTAATTGGTAATGGCCAATACCGCAATGTAAAACGCCAGGGGCTTGGTGTTAGATGTGCCTATGCAAAGGCTGCGCACGGCAATACCCGCAAACACAAACAGTA
>JAIXUZ010000430.1 GCA_027483285.1 Bacteroidota bacterium | reverse complement strand
TTGCCTTCAAAGTCAACCTCGTATAAGTTATTTTTAAAGCGGTGGCGAATTTCTTTCACCCCTCCGTCCAGTATCTTCTCCGATTTATTTATCAGCGCAATATGGTCGCACATTTCTTCTACACTCTCCATACGGTGAGTAGAGAAGATGATGGTAGAGCCTTTCTTTTTCAGCTCCAGTATCTCATTCTTCACCAACTCTGCATTCACAGGGTCGAACCCGCTGAACGGTTCATCAAAAATCAGCAAAGGTGGCTCGTGCAATACGGTAATAACAAACTGTACCTTTTGCGCCATGCCCTTTGATAGCTCTTCTACCTTCTTCTTCCACCAGGGCATAATCTCCATCTTCTCAAACCAATACTTAAGGCGTTTTTGGGCCTCTTGCCTGCTTAAGCCTTTAAGGCGTGCCAGGTAAAGGGCTTGTTCGCCCACCGCCATTTTGCGGTACAGGCCGCGCTCTTCGGGCATATAGCCAATAAGCTCAACATGCTTGGGACTTAGATGTTCACCATTAAACTTAACCTCGCCACTATCGGGTCCGGTAATTTGGTTTATAATGCGGATAAGCGATGTTTTACCAGCCCCGTTGGGCCCCAGTAAGCCATAAACCGTACCGGTGGGTACCGCTATGCTTACATTATTAAGGGCGGTATGGTTGTGGTACCGCTTGGTAATGTTAGTAGCTTCAAGAAGATTCATAGAAGACAAAAATAGAATATTGCGAGTTTATTACGAATAAGTGTTATCAACCGCCAATAAATTACAGGAATTGATAACTATATTATTGTAAATCTTGCCAGCTTCTTCTGCGTTGCAGTTTAAGGTCTTGCAGAACGGATGCTTTTACCCTGATGTTGATGTTGTAGCTTTTGCGGAAACCGAAAGGAATCCAGTTGGCTGATAGCTCCCAGCAATGCAGGTCGCGGTAAATATCCAGCGATGTAAAGGCTATCTCTTTATTTATAAAGTCGTAGCCCGAGCTAAAGCCAAGTTTGGTTTTAGCTGATATCCTAAGGTCGCCCGAAAAGTTAAGCGTTTGTGTAACCTTGGGGCTAAACTCGGTGCCTGCTGCTGCGGGGTTGTAGTTTAGGTTGTAGCTTACGTTTAAGGTGTAGGGTAGGTTAAAGTCGACAAACAAGTCGGGGTTGGCATTTTTCTTCTTCAACACTTCTTCTTCGTCGGGCGTCAGGTTTTTCTTTACTACCGATTTATCCTTAGGCCTTAGTGCAAGGTTAAGGGCCAGATTGGCACCACTTACTCGGAGTATTTTATTGTTTACCTTCCAGGCGCTTTGGTTTATGCGTATGTTGTTTATGGCCCCATAGGGGTCTAACGATGTGCTAAAGTTTACGCCCAGGTTTTTGAATAGGGTAGTGCGCCCACTAATTGATATCTGTGACCATTTAAGCGAGTCGGCTGCTATATTATAAGAGCCCGCAATGGTTAACTGGTCTATTAGCGATACCTTTTTAAGGCCCGTACCCGTAGTGTCTTTTCTATCGCGCACCTTCATTTCCAGGTTATTGCCCAGGCTAAGGCCAACTAAGCCTTGCTCGCCAACACTAGGTTGACCGTAAAGTCCAATCTCGAAAGGGGAGTATGAACCATATGTACCATTAGGGCCATAATAACCAAATAGTTGGGTGTTAAAGTCGGGCCTGTAGCTCATATTTATTTGAGGAGTAAGCACATGCCGTATAGCGGCTATCTTTCCCCGCTTAAATTCATACATGGCATAGAGCCGTGTGCTTAAAGTACCCGTTACATTAAACTCGCTACGGTTACGAATGTTGGCTATGTTCTGCCAAAAAAAGTTGGTATCAACCACCAGTGTTTGGGTGGCATTATCAAAATACTTGTCTACCGTGGCAAAGTAGGTGCGGTTTACAGCGTTTATAGCCGGGCTAAAGGTAAAGTACTTAAGCACCTTAAACTGTGTACTTGCTGACATAGTAGCCTGAACCCCGTTTTGTATACCGCGGTATGTTGCAGGATTGCGTAATAAAGTGTCTTTGGTATTAAGCTGGTTACGGAAGTTTACGTTGGCGCTAACACCAATGTTCTCGTACCATTTTTTGTTGCCTAACTGCACTTTGCGTTTAAAAGGGAAAAAGCGGTTTACGTTAAACTGGCCTTCGGGTAGGGTAATGCTTATATCGCGTGTGTTGGTATTTTGATTGTGACCCAGATTTAAAGAGAAACTGTACCACGATTTTGAAAGCGAATAAGCGATACTGGACAGGAAGGTATTGGTAATAATAAGCGTTGGGTTTTGCGAGTTGAAGCTGTTGAAGTTGGCAGAACCGGCATTTACGTTGGCTGAGAAGCTGGTACCCGGCCTGGCTTTGGTATCCTGTGCATGGCGCCAACGGATAAAGAAGTTATTCTGCGAGCTATATCCACCGTTGGGTATATCTTTAAAAAAGCGGCTGCCAAAAACGTTTTTTGAATAGCTAAGGTCTATGGCACCATTAAACTTGTAGCGGGTAGCGTATTGCGATATGGCTTTAACACCAAAGCTACCAAGACTATATATATCGGCCAGCAGGGCAAGGTCTATGTTATCGTTAATACCAAAGTAGTAGCCCCCGTCTCTAAGAAAGTAGCCTTGTGCTGGTGAATTGCCATAGGTAGGGATAACAATACCAGAACTACGACCTTTTTTGTTAGGGAAAAAGCCAAATGGTATAGCCAGTGGGGTAGGAATATCTTCAATAGTTAAATAAGCAGGGCCAGTTACAATCTTATTGTCTTTTATGATTTTAAGCCTCGTGGCGTTAATGGCAAAGTGTGGATGCTCGAGATTGCAAGTAGTATATTGCCCATGACGTATGTATATATTATCCTCGGCATCCTTCTTAATGGTTTCGCCATGAATAAAGCCTTCGCCTTCCTGGGTTATAACCTGGCTAATGCGTGCGCGCTTGGTTTTATAGTTATAGCGCATACTGTCGGCTACAAACGATGTTTGGTCTTGCGTAAACACCGGCTTGCCTACTATTTTTCCAAGGCTATCCAGCAAACCCCAGGCTGATATTACCTGTGTTTCAGAATTGATATTAATGTATTCTGCCTTAAGGTCTATATCCTCATATTTAACGGTTGCCTTGCCATACAGGTATATCATCTTCTTCTCCACATCAAAGCGGATAGAGTCTTCGGCAGTATACTCCACTTTCGATTTTAGTGCCTTCTTAGATATCTTAACGCTATCTACCTTTTGTATAGGTATTGTATCGTTGGGCATTACCTTTTTAGACGTGTCAACCCGGCTTTTAATTTCTTTAATGGTTTGGCTGCTCACTTTGGTGCACGGTAAAACAACGGCTAATGTTAATAAAGCCGTTAATGTTAAAACGTATTGAGTCAAAACTTTACGCACCTGCGGTATTAAATTTGCACTTTATATTAAAAATAATGCCAAAACTAATGAAAGGTAACATATCAGGCATACAACGCAAAGCATTGCTTTTTAGTGCTCTATTGTTAATAGTGGCTGCTTTCCTATATTCTGTGGGTAAAAGTAGTATAAAACAAACTATGCCGTACGCCAAACCTTTGGTTGATAAAATCAAAACCGTGGTTATAGACCCTGGCCACGGTGGACACGATAGTGGATGCCTTGGCTCGTCGGCCCAGGAGAAAAATGTAGCTCTGTCTATTTCGCTTAAGCTGGGTAAGCTTATTGAAGATAATTTCCCCGACGTAAAGGTTATCTATACCCGCAAAACCGATGTTTTTGTTGAGCTGTATCGCCGTGCCCAAATAGCTAATGATGCCCATGCCGACCTTTTTATCTGCATCCATTGTAACTCTGGCCCTAAAGCCGCTTTTGGTGCCGAAACCTATGTTATGGGTTTACATAAAACCGAAGGCAACCTTGGGGTAGCCAAGCGCGAGAACTCTTCTATATTGATGGAGGATAGCTACGATAAGAAGTATGAGGGCTACGACCCAAATTCTGACGAGGCCGATATTATTTTTTCGCTTTACCAGAGCGCCTATTTAGACCGCAGCCTACAGTTTGCCGCCAAGGTGCAAGACCAGTTTCGCGGGTATGCCAAGCGATATGATCGTAAGGTGCGCCAGGCGGGTTTTCTTGTACTTTGGAAAACATCTATGCCCAGTGTACTTATTGAGACAGGCTTTTTAACCAATGCCGATGAGCACGACTATCTGGCATCTAAAAAAGGCCAGCAAATTATGGCAGCATCTATATACCGCGCCTTTATAGATTATAAGAGCGAGGTTGATGGAGTTAAGTATGAAGATGGCCTGAAAACCGATACCATAGCCGGTTATAAACCGGGGCAAAAAGAGGTGGTGGTAAAACCACCTAAAGATAAAGACACCGCCACCGTGGCATTGGTAATTCCACCACCGGTAAAGGTTGTTAAGCCCGCGATTAAAGATACTGTTAAGACTAACCCACCTAAGGTTGTTAAACCTGTAGTAGCTGATGAACCTTATAACTTTGGGGTAGAAGACAATTCAGGTATAGTATACAGGGTGCAGTTTTATACTTCGCCTTCTCAAATACCGTTTAAGTCGCCAAAGTTTGCCGGGCTTGATAAAATTTTTGAATACCGTATGGATGGCATATATAAATATACTACTGGTAGGTTTATTAACTACAAGGAAGCCCTTGCATACCAGGCCGTTGTTAGAGCAAAGAATTTTAAAGATGCGTTTGTTATAGTGTTGAAAGACAATAAAAGGTTAACTGGCCCTGATGTTAAGAATTACTTTAAATAGCTTTTTAATATTTAAACTGATTACGAATTACTGGATATCGACTACTTTTTTATAAAAATACTCTGCATGCATACATTTTTTATCCATAAAACTGATTATATTCGCTCCCTATAAACACTAAGCATTTTGAAAATTTCGAGAGAAATAAAAATAGGCGTAGTAGTGCTATTGTCGCTGGCCCTTTTTGTGTGGGGCTTCAGCTTTTTGCAGGGCACCGACTTGTTTAAAAAGTCGAAAGATTTTTACGTTGTATACAATAACGTTGATGGCCTTGGTGTAAACAATCCGGTAGAAGTTAATGGGCTTGCTGTTGGTAGTGTTAAAGAAATTTACCTTCACCCTGATGGATCAGGTAAAATTGTAGTCCGTTTTGCTATAACTAACAAAGATTTTAAGTTCAACAATAAATCTGTAGTTAAGATTGTAAGTTCTGATTTATTGGGAACCAAGGCTGTACAAATATTTCCATCTAAAGATGGCAAAGAGGCCATGCCCGGCGATACACTGCCCGGCGAGGTACAAGGTAGCCTTCAAGATGAGGTGAACAAAACTATACTCCCCTTAAAAACCAAAGCAGAGCAGTTGCTATCGTCTGTAGATTCGGTTATTGTTATCTTTCAAAGTGTTTTTAACGATGAAACCCGCGAAGATTTGCGCCGAAGCTTCTCAAACATTTCTTCAACCATTGCAACACTATCGCATACTACTGCCGAGTTTGACACCCTTATAACAGGTCAAAAAACACGTTTGGCATCTATTATTGGCAATGTTGATGATATAACCAAGAATATCAAAGATAATAACGATAAAATCAACCTTATCATAAATAATATAGCCCTTGTTTCCGACTCGTTAGTAAAAGCCAATATAGTGGGTACCATTAACAACGTCAACAAATCGATGGTTGACTTTGCTGATATTACTAAAAAAATTAACGAGGGTAAAGGCAGTCTGGGCATGCTAATTAACAACGACAGCTTATATAACGAACTGAATGGCAGTGCAAAATCACTTAACACATTAATAAAAGATCTTAATGAAAACCCCGAACGTTATGTTCATTTCTCTGTATTTGGCCGAAAACAAAAAAAGGAGAAAAAGGTTAGTAAGTAGGTCTTACTTTTCTATTTAAACAATTGATTATGCATTTGGTAAGTATTATAGCCTTTGTATTGATTTTTGGAGCAGCTGTGACGCTGTTTGTAATCAACATCCGCAAAATTTTACGTAACATAAATCTTGGCAAAGACCAAGTTATAAATGATAACAAGCCCGCCCGCTGGAGGCAGATGGTTTTGGTAGCCCTTGGGCAGTCTAAAATGGTGGCTCGCCCTATTCCGGCTTTCTTCCACGTTATTATTTATGTAGGCTTCGTACTTATCAATATTGAGGTGCTTGAGATTTTAGTAGACGGCTTTACAGGCTCTCACCGCATCTTTATGGATGTCTTGAATTTTGATGGCTTCCCGTTATACAACATTGCCATTGCCTTTTTCGAGGTGTTATGTGTATTGGTTTTAATTGCCTGCTTTGTATTTCTATACCGCCGTTATATTTCAAAAGTACCCCGTTTAGCTTCTAAAGACCTAGACGGCTGGCCACGTAAAGATGCTACTTATATTCTGGTTGCTGAGATTGTACTAATGACAGCCCTGTTGATTATGAACAGTGCCGACCATGTTCTACAAGCTACCGGTTTCAATTTCCCTATCAGCACCCCAATATACA
>JAIXUZ010000195.1 GCA_027483285.1 Bacteroidota bacterium | reverse complement strand
CCTTGGCATGGTCAGCAAAAAATTCAGCGCCTGCGGTTAACTCCAATTTATCCAACGGCTTATAGTTTAGCTGCAACGCCCCGGTATACCTTGATGTGGAGATATTGGTATTATAAGTTGCAGTATCTTTTGTATTGGTTAAAAACCATGGCAACTGTTGTTTAAAAGCTATACGGGGTATGAGGCTAAATTTATCGCTTAGCTTATATGTATACTTTACATTAGCCATGTGTGAGCGGAAAAGATAGTTGTTATTAATAAGCGTAGATTGCAATTGATAGCTGTCAAAAATATAATTAACCTCCAGCCCTTTATATTTAAGGCTTGTATTGATATGGCTTGGAGATATTTTAGAACTATCTGCATAGTTTACCAACCCAAGGGTAGGACTATTAAATATCCTGTCGCTTTGGTTTACCTGCCCAATCATAGCATTAATTTTAAAATTAATGCCGTTGGTAAACTCTTTGCCTCCACTAATGGATACGCTGCGCCTGCCAAGTGCTTTACCCATTTGACCATAGGTTATATTGGTACCTATACCGTTTGTCTTTTTACCATCGCGGGTAATGATATTAATTACGGCCAACGATGCATTACCACCGTAAATTACAGAGCCTGGTCCACGGATAATTTCTATACGCTCAATATTAGTTATAGGGTAATGGCCCGATAGCTGCAACGACCCATAGGATGTTTCCATCATATCCATTCCATCAATTTGCAACAGCACTTTGGCTTCTTGCGCCCAAATGCCACGTATACCTATGCCTACAACTCCTTCCACATCGTGGCCAAAGTCAAAGCCTGGTACCAGCCTAAGCACGTCTATCAAATCACGGGCGCCTGAGTTTCTAATCTCTTCGCCTGTAATAATGGTAACCACCGCTGGTGTTTCGCGCAGGGTTTGCTCGTTTCTTGATGCAACTGTAATTTTAACCTTCATTAGGTCTTCTAACGACAGTACATCATCTTCAACCTTGGGCACAGTATCGGTTTGCGCAAATGCGCCACCCGTTGTTAGCAAACTGAAGATCATAAATAAAAGCACTATTTTCATAACATTAGCTTTTACACTTTTTTATACTACCACTGCTAGTTTTAGCAACTCGGTAGCTATTTTTAATCCTTTATTTTCTATTATACTTTTATTAATCACAAATTTTAGCTTCTCGTCTTTTATAAAAAAGCTAACATCAGCCCCATTTCGGGTAAGTCCTTCTTTTTCTGTTACCACTAATGCTTTTGCCGAAGTGGCTTTAGCCGATATGCTGCTTACCTGGCTGCTTAATTTTGATGATACGAATACTATATGGGCGCCTGTAAAATCAGCATCGCTATGCATGTACTTTATTACAATGTTTTGGTTGCCTACCTTTTTACCTACAAAAAACTGCTTAATAGCATTGGTAGCGCTACTTTCTCCTACAATGGCAATAACAAAATCGCCACCCTTTTTATTGGCCGGCCAGTCTATGTATTTAGTAAAGTGGTATAGGTATTTAGGGTAAAAAGTGTAGTCTATTTCCACTTGGGCACTAACCTTAGCCGGGGAAAGCATAATTAAGCCCAGTAGCGACAAAATCAACCCATACCTTACACAGGTACAGTTTACAACTATTGATTTTATCTTAACAAACGCCATTGCGTGCTTTTTTATGTTTTTACCCAAAAAGGGTGTTTTTTATTGTTTTGGTTATTGGCCTTTGCTGTATTTATAGTATCCCTTTAAACAGGGGGCTTTAAATACATATTAGCGGTATAACCCTGTAGCCTATTTTTTAACTACACAATAAGTTAACTACATAAAAAAACTCTGTCAATACACCCCTTATTTAGGGTGCTGAAAACCATAACAGAAAAAAGGCAGCCTGTGGGTTACAAGCTGCCTTTTTCAATAAATGCTATATTTCTTACATCGAATACCGGTTAGGGTTTCTTGCCCCTATATATCAGATACATACCAACTCCTATTAAAGGTATGGCAAGGTATAAGGTTGCTTTAGGCGTATTTTGGATAACTTTAAAAAATTCTATAATGCCTATTACCATAAACAAAAGGCCTAACATAACCATCCACGGCAGCTCAGTATGCTTCATTACAATCCGTTCCAGTAGGTAACCAAATCGGCCAAGCGGTTAGAGTAGCCCATTTCATTATCGTACCAGCCAATAATTTTTACCATTTTGCCTTTTACTGATGTCAGCTCAGAGTCAAATATCACGGAGTGTGGGTTGCCAACAATATCAATAGATACCAATGGTTCATCGGTATATTCAACAATTCCTTTCATTGGCCCATTGGCTGCGGCTTTAAAGGCTGCTTTAATCTCATCTTCTGTTGCAGTTTCTTTTAAAAGGACTGTACAATCAGTTAAAGAGCCATCGGGCACCGGAACGCGGATTCCACAGCCACCCAGCTTACCATCAAGATGAGGAAAAATTTTGGTCAATGCTTTGGCTGCTCCGGTTGTGGTTGGTATAATAGACAATGCTGCTGCACGGGCACGTCGTAAATCTTTATGTGGCGAGTCGTGCAGGCGTTGGTCTCCGGTATACGAGTGTATGGTTGAAACCTCGCCAAACTCTACTCCCCAAATATCATCAAGCACCTTAATCATAGGCGCCGCGCAGTTTGTGGTGCACGATGCGTTAGATATTATTGTATCTGCGGCTGATAAAGTAAGGTGGTTTACCCCCATTACTATCGATTTCGTTTCATCCTTTGGCGGGGCCGATATGATAACCCTTTTAGCACCTGCCTTAATATGCTTTTGTGCCTTTTCTGTATCTAAATACAGCCCTGTCGATTCTATAACCACATCTACGCCCAAAGTGGCCCAAGGCAATGCCCCGGCATCTTTTTCAGCATATATGGGTATACTAACTCCGTTTACAATTATGTTCTTCTCGTCAGACGTTATAGTAAGGCTGCTTTTTCGGTGTACAGAATCATACTTAAGCAGGTGGGCCAGTGTTTTAGGGTCTGTAAGATCATTTATGGCAACAACCTCAACATTATCACGCTCGGCAAATACTTTAAAAACTGTACGGCCAATGCGTCCAAAGCCATTGATGGCTACTCTTATTTTGCTCATAAGAAAAAATATGCGTCAAATTTAACTATGTACTAACTAACAAGTATCGCTGTTATTGGTTGTAGCAGTGTAATAACTGATTACGGACTACTGATTGCTAAAATACCAATAACTACTAACAACTATCGCTTATACTTCCTGCTCCAATATACAATGTAAGGCACCAGCAATGCTGTTGGCAACAGCCATGCAGCAACCATTGGCAAGCCAATATAACGTTCGTTATTAATAACCATAAAAGCTGTAACAGCCGCAATGTAACCACCTACCATACCACTAATATGTCCTTCAATCCAGCCGGTTTTACTTGGCGTTGGCTTAATAAAGCCACGAACCATTTTTATAACCCCGCGTGTGCCTATAGACCCAAACACAAGGCTTACAATACCCATTTCAACTGCTCCGTTTGCTATCAGATAAATGCCCCATACTATCATACCTAACATAAACAGGCCCGATACAATATTCAATACCCAATCTACAATAGCTGGCTGTTGGCCCCGGCCCAGTTTTTTAAGGTATAAAGACCTGTAGCCTGTTGCCACCAAATAGTAGCTGAATATGCTGATAAGAAAAAGAAACGGGATGTTTTTAATAAGCGAAACGGTAAATCCAGTAATGAAAACCACTGTCATCCCAAAGAAGAATATTTTGCCAAACAGCCGGTGAATATTATTGCCTTTAGCAACAACCATGGGTATTATGCCGCTTAGCAAGGCAATTGCCCCGCCACTTATGTGGGCTATCATTAAAAAAGAAAGCCATTTTTCCATGTGCAAATATGCCTATTTATATTCAAATGCAACGTTGGCCCAAATGCCAACGCCAACGGGTATTTTTTCCCAAACTGCCTGGCTGGTTTTGCGCGAAAAGCTTTGCCCTTTAAAAAATTTGCTGGAAAAATACAGCTGGCCTGCACCCAAATCCTTTAGCCATTCAATAGATATGGCAATGGGCTTGGTAAAACTAATATCGTATTTAGCCATATCAACCTCTACAACTCCACTTTTTGCGGCCGATTTTATGTAAACCGCTTCGGGTAGTATGTTATTATCAGGTAAGCCATTTTTAACGGCATATACGTTTACACGGAACAGCAATGAATCGTAGCTGGATTCTGCAACGCTTATAAATACCTTTTTTAAAAAGGCAGGTTTCTTTTTGTTGTATTGCAAAATGGTAGCCAATTCGGTACCCAAATCGTTACTGGTAAAACCTCCGGTAACAATATCCGTCTCAGTATGCACCCCAAGCTCCATATTTTTAAGGTATTGGGGTTTTACCACCACGGTTGCCAGTTGCGTTTGCTTTTGCCTAAGCGGTATAGGCGTGGTGCGGCGCTTTAAATCCTCCACGCTAAATATCAAATCATCATACCCAATACACGAAAATTTAACGGTATCGGTAATAATAGCCCCGGTTAAGTCAATGCTAAAATTCCCTATTTCATCGCTAACAGTCCCTATACCCTTGTGCAGCACCCCAATGTTTACAAAGGGTACACCCTTAGAAGTCTTAATATCTACCACCTGGCCTTTAAACACAGTATCAACCGGTTGCAAAGCCAAAGCGGGGCAAGCAGCCAACAAAATCATACATAGTATTGCAAACAATAACTTCATATCACAAGTTAACCTTAATATATAACTGATGTACATCATTTTTTGTGCCGAGTTTATACCTTTATCTTTGTAATCAAATAAATAACCATGAAAACAATATTAGTTCCTGTCGATTTTTCTAAGTGTTCTAACAACGCTGCCAAATTTGCTGTGCAAGTTGCCGATAAGGCTAAAAGTAAACTAATATTATTACACAGCTACCATATACCACTTACAATGGCAGAAGTGCCACAGGTGGCAGACCTTAGCAGCGAAATAAAAACAGAAGCACACGACGAAATTCGTAAACTGGCCGTTTCATTACAAAACGGGCATCCTGATGTGGTTATTGAAACAGTTGTTATAGCAGGCTTTGCCCACGATGCAATTATTGCCGAGGAACAAAAAAACAAAGCCGACTTAATTATAATGGGTACCCGCGGTAAACATGGTTTGCTTGATGAAGTTTTTGGAAGTGTTACATCGGGTGTTATAGCCCATAGCAAAGTACCTGTACTTGCAGTTCCCGAAGGTTCTAAATTTAAAGGTATATCTAAAATTGCTCTTTCGGTAGACCTTTACCCAAACGCGCATAAAAACGCCTTAACCCCCTTGGTTACATTTGCAAAAATATTTAATGCTGAAATATTGCTTTACCATATTGTTGAAACCGATATGTTAAACCTTTGGGGCTTTGAAAAAGAAAAAGCGCGTATTGAAAAAATGCTTGATGGTGTAAAATACAGCTTTTTTGAAGAAGACACTAACGATGTTACCGGTGGTATAGACAAGTTTGTGGCCAAACATAAAGCAGAGGTGCTATCAGTAATATCGCGCAAGCACAACTTTATTGAGCGTTTGTTCTGGCGCAGTATAACCCGCCGCTTGGCACTGCATAGCGATTTACCATTTTTGGCCCTGCCTGAATAATATTATTCCCCTTTAGTATGAGTATTAAAACTATTGGACTATTAACTTCAGG
>JAIXUZ010000357.1 GCA_027483285.1 Bacteroidota bacterium | reverse complement strand
AATAGCAAATAATACAATCAGTAACGCTTTATTCATCAGTATATGTTAAGCTATATTGACAGAATAATAACAAATTGGTTTAATCTAATATTTGATTAACCGTTGGCTATACTGAGTTGACGGATTACTCACAGTAACTATATAAAGCCCCGCAACAGCTGGCGAAACCACGGCCTGTTTATCGGCAACTGTAAAACGCTGTACCACCTGACCCACGGCATTGATAAGCGTAACGGTTTTAACCGAAGCATTGTCGAAGCTTAGGGTAAAGTCATCGGCAGAGGGGTTTGGGTATACAGTAAAAGCCGATTTTGAGGGCAGTTCATTAACAGCATTAACGCCTGTTAAAGCATACTGGGTAAAAAAGCGCCAAATTTCGGTGCTGGCATCAAAGTCTTGATTGGTAACACCAATGTTGAATGCAGCGCCCGGCCAGGTGTGGCCACCACCAATAATTTTATAATGCTCAACAGAAGAACCATTATCGCCACCTGACCATACATAATGTTTAGCGGTGCAACCATCGGTAGTGTTGGTGTTGGGCACATCGGCCGAGTCGGCAACGGGGTTACAATTGTTATGGTTTACCCAATAACTCATTACATTGGGTATTGGGGTAAAACCCGTTCCGCCGTTATAAGGAACGGTAGCATCGGCAGTGCCATGTATTTCCATAACCGGCACAGGGCGTGTTGGTGTGCAATTATTAAGCTCTACGGTTGACATAGTGCCCGTAACCGATGCTATAGCGGCAATGCGGTTGCTTAGCATACAGGCCAGCTTATAACTCATAAACCCGCCGTTGCTCATGCCAGTGCTATATACCCGGTTTAAGTTTATGTTGTAGGTAGCATTAAGTGAGTCTATCAATGCCGAAAGAAAACCAACATCGTCAGGGCCCGAACCGCCAAAGGCATTCCAAAATGTTTGGTTTTGGTTATCGCGGGTGCCATTGGGCATTACAAGCAAAAAGTTATTTGCATCGGCAAGCGGCATAAAGTTGCCATAAAACTGCTGCTCTGTAGCGTTAGATGTGTAGCCATGCAGGTTTAAAACCAGCGGCACGGCAGCACTGCCATTGTAAGCAGCAGGCACATAAAGGCGGTAGTTGCGGTATATACCATCGTGTATAATACTATCTATAACCGTGTTTTGGGCAAACAGGCCGTTTACTATAAACAAGCCTAAAAGAAAAGCGTAAAATTTAATTTTCATAATAATAGTAATACAGGTTTGGCAATATTGCCCTGTAACAAATGTAGGTAATTAGCTTATACGTTTACACCCGCCGTATTCTGTTTTAATAAAGTAAACACTAACGCCTACAATTGCAATTGTAGTGTTATACTGTGCGGGTTGCAAACAAAAAAACAGTTAAACATAGTAAAACTGACAAGCAAGTTTATTGTTCAACACACGCCTGTTAACTAATAACCCGCCCCTGCCCTATTTTTTTGCTGTAGCAGCCCTTTATTTGTAGGGTAGATTATTTTAACCAATTGTGAATTTAGACGAACTACTCCATTATTTTGACCAGCCCGAAACGGTTCCGGTTAAAAACGAGGCTACTGAAAATTTAGCCAATTACGTTAAAACCCTTGATGAGCTTACCGACAGCGATGTAAGCAAGGGGGTAATAGCGCTTATAGGTGTTACCGAAAACCGCAACGCCACCACCTGGGCTAAGTTTGAGGGCGTTGCTGATGATATGCGCCGCCACCTGTTTAACCTTAAGCGGGGCAACTTTAACCCCGTGATACTGGACCTTGGCAACCTGAAAAACGGCGATAGCGTTACCGATACCTACGCTGCCATTGCCGAAATTGTGGCTACGCTCATCCGCCATGCCATAACACCGTTTTTTATTGGCGGCAGCCAGGATTTGACCTATGCACAATACCTTGCCTACCAAAAACTGGAGCAAACCGTTAATATTGTAGGTATAGACCCTACGTTTGACCTTGGCACGATAGATAACGAGCTAAACTCTGAAACCTACCTGGGCAAAATTATTACCCACCAGCCCAACCACCTGTTCAACTTTAGCAATATTGGCTATCAAACGTATTTTGTAGAGCAGCCGCAGATAGAGCTGATGCAGAAAATGTTTTTTGATGTACACCGCCTGGGCGATATTAGAGCAAAGCCCGAAGAATGCGAGCCTGTTTTGCGCAATGCCGATATTGTAAGCTTTGACATGAGCAGCATACGCAGTGCCGATGCCCGCGCCATAAGCAAACCCACGCCAAATGGCTTTTATGCCGAGGAAGCCTGCAAAATTATGCGCTACGCCGGCCTAAGCGAGAAACTAAGCTGTGTAGGCATTTTTGAACTAACAGACGAGGAAGACGGGGGGCAAACCACCCACCTGGCAGCCCAAATGTGCTGGTTCTTTTTAGAAGGCTACTACAGCCGCAAGGTAGAAATGCCCACGGCAAACTCATCAAACTACACATTGTACAATGTGCCCGTGCAAAACAGCGAGCAGCCCATTGTGTTTTACAAAAGCAACATGACTAATAAGTGGTGGATGGATGTTCCGTACTCGGTGAGTAAGAAAAACCGGTACGAGCGCCACCATTTTGTGCCCTGCAGCTACAACGACTACCTGACATCTGTAAACGATGAGGTGCCCGACCGCTGGTGGCAGGCGTATCAGAAACTTCTTTAGGGTATAGCGAATAGGTGTTGTCCTGAGTGGATATTTGAGAGCTAAGAGGTAGTAAACGGTAAAAAGCACGTTAGCATTTGCACAAACCGTATTATTAATGAAATACCACGAAGGAAAAAATTTGCAAGATTGCTTGGAAATAGATTATCAACATATATTTTTGTTAAAAATTTGTTGCTAAACAAAAATTAAATACTTTAGCACACTATTATTGAACAAAAGAGTCATACTGCTACTATGAAGAAACTGTTTACTATTGCCGCATTAGCCTTTACTTTTAGCCTGTCTGCCCAGCAAGACCCGCAATTTACCCAGTACTACTTTAACAAAGTATGGACTAACCCGGGAGCTGCAGGGGCCAGCGATGCTATTTGTGCCAACCTGCTTGGCCGTAACCAATGGATGGGCTTTGATGGCCATCCGCGTACTATGCTACTAAGCGTAGACATGCCTATTAACGCTATCAGCAGCGGTGTAGGTTTATCTTTTTACCAGGATAAGCTTGGCCAGATAGCTTCTACCAACGTAAAACTGGCTTACGCTTACCGCCTTACTTTGGGTACCGGTAAACTGGGCTTAGGTATAGACCTTGGTTATTTAGGCAAAAACATTGATAACAATTTTAACCCGTTAGTACCATTAGACCCTATTGTAAATGGTATTGCAGGGCAAAGAGCTGGCACGTTTGATATGAGCTTTGGTGCTTTCTACAGCAATCAACAGTTATACTTCGGTATATCAGCTACCCACTTAACCGGCCAGGATTTTAAATTTACCGGTGGTACATCAATCGCCGCTGCACAACATATGTTTGTGCAAGGTGGTTACAACTGGGAGGTTTCTCCAAGCATTACCGTTAAACCATCGTTCATGGTTAAAACCGACTTTGCATCAACCCAGGTTGACGTAAACGCTACAGCCGTATTTAACAACCGTTTTTGGGCGGGGCTTAGCTACCGCCTGCAAGACGCAGTTGCTGTTAACGTAGGCCTTAACCTATGGAGGGATTTACGCCTTGGCTTAGCTTACGATATTACTACATCTAAGCTTAACCAGTACTCTAGCGGTACTGCCGAAATATTCTTAGGCTACTGCTTTAAAATTGAAAAACCAACCGTTAAAACTAAGTTCTACAACACCAGGAACTTGTCTGACAGGTAGAAAAATATCACATAAACGTAACCCTGGTACATTTATTATAGTATCAGGGTTAGTTTTTTATATGAAAAGCTGTTTCAAACATACATATACAAGCCCGCAGGTACGCGGATAAGGTAGCTTCATACTGCTTGTAACCATTATAAATAGGGCATTATAGAAATATTTATTGTGGATATGTAGTGTTTACAACATTTTTTTATTACTTTTGAAACTTATTAACAGTTGCGACGTTGAAAACAGCCAAGTGGCTTATGCAAAGTCGCATTACAACAATACAAACAAAGCCGGCGTATATGAAGAAGGTCGTTTTTTTCGGTTTAATTCTAAGTGTGGTCTTTATGGCCTCATGCGGAAATAAAGGCAACGGTTACCTAACCGGTGTTAAAGACCGTCAAAATTGGTTCCAGGAAGATCCTTATGGAATGGTTTATATCCCGATGGGCTCATATAACATGGGTGCCAGCGATCAGGATGTTCCATGGAGTCAAACACAACAAGGCAAAACGGTTTCTATCCAGGCCTTTTACATGGACCAAACTGAAATAACAAACAACGAATACCGCCAGTTTGTTTTTTATGTACGCGATTCTATTGCGCGCCGCATACTTGGCGAAAACGTTAGCGAGGACGATTACTTCATTATGACAGATGATAATGATGAGGATATTGACCCGCCAAACCTTAACTGGAAAAAGAAAATCAGCTGGGATGGTGATGACGAACGTGAGGCTTTAGCTGACATGTTTTTACCTGAAAACGAGCGTTTTTACCGCCGTAAAGAAATTGATACCCGCAAACTGTTGTTTGAATACTACTGGATTGACCTTAAAGAGGCTGCCCGTAAAGCAACACGCGCTAAATACATTAAAGACCGTTCATCACTTATTAAAAAAGACGTGATACCGGTTTACCCTGATACCCTTTGCTGGATACATGATTTCTCATACTCGTACAACGAGCCTATGACTAACATGTACTTCTGGCACCCGGGCTACGACGATTATCCTGTAGTTGGCGTAAGCTGGAAACAAGCAAGTGCTTTCTGTATCTGGAGGACCCAATTCCGCAACGATTATCTTGCATCTAAAGGCGATCCATTTGAACAAAACTACCGTTTACCAACCGAGAGTGAGTGGGAATACGCATCGCGTGGTGGCTTTGACTTAAGCCCATACCCATGGGGTGGCCCTTACATACGTAACAGTAACGGCTGTTTCTTAGGCAACTATAAGCCTATGCGTGGTAACTATATTGACGATGGTGGTTTCCATACCGTTAAAGCATACGAATACAACCCGAACAACTACGGTTTATACTGTATGGCGGGTAACGTATCAGAGTGGACAAGCAATGCCTTTGACGAATCGGCATACAGCTTTACCCACGACTTGAATACTGACTACACTTATGACGCAAAAGATAACGAGCACTATACTAAAAAGCGCAAGGTTATCCGTGGCGGATCGTGGAAGGATATAGGTTACTACCTGCAAACCGGCAGCCGTACCTATGAGTATCAAGACACTGCCAAGGCTTATGTTGGTTTCCGTACGGTTATCAGCTACATTGGCCGCGACAAAAACGATGATACCCGCACTAAAAACGGCGACCTGAAATAATTAGGTAACTATTAGTACGCCCTATCCGTTGTACCATTTCAATTAGAAAAATTCTAACTAAATTTTATAATTAACACTAATTTTTAAAGCTAACTAAAACACAAAAAAGCAATGCAAAGCAAAGCGTGGAAAAATTTTATGGCTAAGCTCTATGGTATTGGAGCTGCAGTAGTAATTGTAGGGGCACTTTTTAAAATTCAACACTGGCCACTAGCAAATGAGTTTCTAATTATAGGTTTAGGTACCGAGGCTATTATTTTCCTTTTCTCAGCTTTTGAAAAAGTTCACGAAGAAATTGACTGGACTTTAGTTTACCCTGAATTAGCAGGTATTCCTGACGGTGACGGCCGTGCAAAAGACAAAAAATCTATTGCTAAAGGCGGTGATGCCGTTTCTCAAGAACTAGATAAATTATTGAGCGATGCTAAAATTGGCCCTGAGTTAGTAGAAAGCCTTGGAAAAGGCATGCGTTCTTTAGCAGAAAGCACTAACAAAATGACTGATATTGCTGATGCACAACTAGCTACTAATGATTACGTTACTAACGTAAAAAGCGCTTCTCAATCAGTTGAGAAATTAGCTGAATCATACTTAAAAGCTTCTACATCATTAACCAGTGTTGTTGTTTCTAACGACGAAGGCAAATCATACGGTGAGCAGCTTGCTGTAATGTCTAAAAAAATGGGTGAACTTAACTCTATTTACGACCTACAGTTACAAGGTTCTAAAGACTACGTTGACTCTACCACTAAGTACTTTGCCGGTGTAAACCAATTGATGCAAAACTTAAGCGACTCTGTAGCAGATACTAAACGCTACAAAGACGAGATTGCTCAACTAGGTTCTAACCTTGAAGCATTGAACACCGTTTACGGTAACATGCTATCGGCAATGAACTTCCGTAAGGCTTAATTTTCCTTATATATTTTAATTTAAACCAACGTTAATTAAAGAAACGGAAAATGGCATCAGGTAAAGCAACGCCTAGGCAGAAGATGATTAACATGATGTATTTGGTACTAACAGCACTGTTAGCACTAAACGTATCAAAAGAGATTCTTAATGCCTTTGTGATTATGAATGATGGTTTGACCGATACAAGGTTAAACCTGGAAAAGAAGAACTCTGATCTATTAAAGATTTTTGAAGAATCGGCTAAAACACAACCTAAGTACAAGGCCGCTTACGATAAATCTAAAGAGATACATGTACTGGCTGACAATTTGACTAAAGAGATTGAGAAAATGAAAATCGATCTTTTGAAAGAAGCTGATGGCCCTGAAACAGAGTCTGTTGTAGGCGACAAAATTGTACTGGCCAAGCTGGGCAAAAAAGACGACTACGATACCCCTACCCGTGTAATGGTAGGCGAAGAAGGTGGTGCCGCAGGTAAAGGTGCAGACCTTAAAAAGAAGCTTCGCGATTATGTTAACACGATTATGACTAAGTATATTGACCCAAGGGACAAAGACAAGTTAAAATCATCTGTTTACATTAATACTGAAGATATACCCGACCCTGAAGAGCCGGAAATTAAAACATGGGAGGCTAAAATCTTCCACCATGCCCCAATGGCAGCGGCTATTGCCCACTTATCAAAAATACAAGGTGATGTACGTAAAGTAGAAAGCGAAGCTATTGGCTACTTGTTTTCTGCAGTAACTGCGCGCCAGGTATCGTTTGATAAATTTAAGGCTATGGCTATTGTAAACGATGGTTTCATTTTTACCGGTAGCACTACCGAAATGACTATTGGCCTTGGTGCTTACGACTCTAGCCAAAAGCTTAAAATTAAGCTTAATGGCAATATGGTAGGCGAAGATAAAATTAAAGACGGTGTAGCTGTTATTCCTATTAGCGGCAGCTCTGTTGGCGAGCAAACAATGAAGGGTGAGATTTATGTATTTGACCCTGAGAAAAACGCAGAAGTACCTTACCCATTTGAGACAAGGTACACTGTAGGCGCGCCAATGGCAACAGTATCGCCAACTAAGATGAACGTGTTTTACATTGGTGTAGACAACCCTGTAGACATTACTGTATCAGGCGTATCAGCAGCTAACGTATTACCATCAGTAACAGGTGGTTCTATCAGCGGCAGCGGTGGCCATTACGTAGTAAAAGTTAACGGTGCTCCTGGTACTAAAGCAATGGTAAACGTTTCGGCAAAAATGCCTGACGGTACTACCAAAGCAATGGGCAAAATGGAGTTCCGCGTTAAACGTGTTCCAGACCCGGTAGCTATGTACTTAGGCAGCAAAGGCGGCCCTATGCCATTAAACCAGGTTAAAGCAGGCCAGGGTATTAACTGCGTACTTGAGAACTTTGACTTTGACCTTAAATTTAACATTACCAGCTTTACACTAGGCGCTAACATTAACGGTAACTTTATGGAGGAATCGTGTGCGGGCCCTGCTTTTAGCGGTAAAGCTAAAGACATTTTAGGCCGCTTAAAAACGGGTAACAAAGTGTTTTTTGATAACATTAAGGCCAAAGGCCCTGATGGTACCAGCCGCACGTTGCAATCATTTTTTGTAACCTGCAAATAATAAAATAGTAAAAGAGGTTTATTATGAAAGCGATAAAAATAACAGTTGTAGCTCTGGTTCTGTTAGTAACAGGATTAAAAGCGCAAATTCTTGACAGGCCAACCAATGGCTTGTTGAAGAAAGAACACGTACCTAACCGTGCGCCTGTTCCTTACGCACAACTTCGCGAGGCCGACCTGATGTATGAAAAATGGGTTTGGCGCACAATTGACGTACGCGAGAAGATAAACCATAACTTTTACTACCCGTTAGAGCCGCTAAATAACCGTGTTAACCTTTTGAAGATAGTATTAGATGCTGTTCAGGAAGGCTCTATTACGGCTTATTCAAGCATTGACGACGAGTTTACCATACCTATGACCAAAGAGGAAGTAGCGGGTATTGGCCGCCGTGTAGATACACTGCAAATACCAGACCTTTACGATCCTGCTATCCTTCGTGACACCATTATTCCTCAAGAACTTGAGCCAAAAGATGTTTTGGAATGGCAATTGAAAGAGATTTGGTTTTTTGATAAGCAACGTTCTGTAATGGATGTGCGTATTGTAGGTATGTGCCCAGTGCGCTATGTTTATGACAAAGCATCGGGCGAGTTTAAGGGTAAACAACAAATGTTCTGGATTTACTTTCCAGAGGCACGCAAAACTTTTGCTAAAAACGAAGTATTTAACCGTTTTAACGATAGCGAGCGCCGCACCTGGGACGATATATTCTGGAAACGTATTTTTGGTAGCTACATTTTTAAAGAGACCAACCCCTTTGACCGCCGTATTGCCGATTACAAAATTGGCATGGACGCTTTGATTGAGGCCGACCGTATTAAAGGCGACCTTATGAATATAGAGCACGACCTTTGGGACTTTTAGAAAGAACCTTATTTAATAGAAAAACCCCGACAGCAATGTTGGGGTTTTTGTTTTGTATGGTCTTAGTTATTTTTCGATGAGGGCCTGGCGCTTGTTGAGTTCTTCTATGGTTTTTTCGAAGAGGGTATTGAATAGCGGAGGATCTGAAGAGAAGAACTTATAACTGTCTTCAAACTTCTTTTGGGTAATGCCGTGGTTAAAAAACACCTGCTCATAGTCGTTATAGAGCTTTTGCTTGCCTTCTTCTAACCCTTTAGACTTACCAAGGTTTGTTTTAGCTTCAATAACGTGAATATCGGCCATTACCTGCACCATTGTATCAAACGGCATATGTTCGCCTGCCATGTTAGATTCAGGCGCACTACAGGCAGATAAAAGGAGAATTGAAGAACACACAACAGGCAATAGTGAATGACGGAGATCCCGCATCAAGTGCGGGATGACAATCGTCACTGTATTACTATTCTTTTTCATTACCTGTTAAACTTTAGGCGCATGCCGCGGGTGTCTTCATTAATAACCCCATTGTTGTAAACGTGGTTACCATTTACAAAAGTATGCTTAACGGCAGATTTAAAGGTGTGCCCCTCAAACGGACTCCAGCCGCACTTATAAAGTATATTACTTTTATCAACGGTATTGGGGCTGTTTAGGTCAACAACGGCAAGGTCGGCATAGTAACCCTCGCGAATAAAGCCGCGGCGGTCTATTTGGAAAAGGATAGCTACGTTATGCGACATCTTCTCGGCAATGCGTTCCAGGCTAATTTTACCTTGATGGTAAAAATCGAGCATAGCAACCAGCGAGTGCTGCACCAATGGGCCGCCACTGGGTGCGTTTAAATAGGGTTGTTGCTTTTCTTCTAAAGTATGGGGTGCATGGTCGGTAGCTATAACATCTATGCGGTTTTCAAGCACGGCATTAAAAATGGCGTCGCGGTCGTAAGCAGTTTTTACTGCAGGGTTCCACTTAATAAAGTTGCCTTTTGTTTTATAGTCGGCACCGCTAAACCACATATGGTGTATGCAAGCCTCAGCCGTAATTCGTTTCTCAGCCAAGGGCTTGTTGTTATCAAATAGCAGTGTTTCTTCGGCGGTAGATATATGCAAAATATGCAGCTTGCTATTGTGTTTACTTGCCAGCTCTATGGCTTGGCGAGATGAAGCAAGGCAAGCCTCGCGGCTACGGATAAACGGGTGGTACCAGGCCGGCACATTATCACCATAAATACTTTTGTAGTGCTGTAGGCTTTGCTTTACCATAGGGTCAACCTCGCAATGTGTGGTAATAATAGTTTGGCCGTACTTAAATATATTCTCAAGGCCTATAGGGTCGTCAACTAGCATATCGCCGGTAGATGAGCCCATAAATATCTTTATGCCACATACATTGGCCGGGTTTATAGCCGTTACATCATCAATATTAGTATTGGTGGTACCTATGTAGAACGAATAGTTGGCTAATGAAACCTCTGATGCGCGGCTATACTTTTGTTCAAGCTTATCAACGGTAGTTGCGCTTGGCACGGTGTTAGGCATTTCCATATAAGTGGTAATGCCCCCGGCAACGGCAGCGCGTGCTTCGGTATACAACTCGCCCTTGTGGGTAAGGCCGGGTTCGCGAAAGTGCACCTGATCATCAATAACCCCGGGGAAAACATGAAGCCCATCGAGGTTAAGGGTTTCTTTGGCCTCAACACCCTGCAGGCTATCTTCAATAGATATTATTTTTTTAATAAGCCCGCCCTGTATAGCAATATGGGCTTTGGTAATTGCGCCCTCGTTTACCACCTGGGCGTTGGTTAGTAGTATGTCTGCAGTAATGGGTTGCATGGTATAATCAGTGCTTTAAAAGTCGTAGTATTTAGCCGGAATCCAGGTTTTTAGGCCAAAGTGAATCCAGGTTGTATTAACATCAGCAGCATTTTGAATCTTCTGGCGGCGGGTAGTTATGCCTGCCTCTAAACGTAAGCCATAGGTTGGGTTAATTATGTACGCTGCTGTTAAATCAAAATAGGTAAGGTTGTTTTTAATGCCCTGCCCTACCCTATTGCCATATTCGCTATTATAGGTTTGATAAGGTTTGTACACATCACCGCCATAATTAGTGCCTACACTGTCTGTACCAAAGGTGGCAAACATAAGCTCGGCCTGAAACCACCAGCGGTTGTTTTTGTAGCGCAGAAAGCTCACACTCTCGCTAAAGTTGGCGCCCAGCGGGTGTGCAAGTGGCTGGTTAAAGTGAGCGTAGTTTTGTATCTGCTTAAAGTGTGTATAGGTGTAAGGGCGCACCCAGTTGTATTCTGTTTGAAAGTTCAGGTTTTTGATACCAAACACATCAAAGCTTTTAAAGCCTAATTGAAAGCCCTGCTTGTTGGCCCACCAGCCATCGCCTGCTCTTACTTCTTTAAGCAAAAACTCGTCTAACACCACCTGGCCATACAGCACCTGGTTTTTAATAAAGTTGTATTTTAGGTTGATGCCAATAATAACATTATCGGGCGAGCCAAGGGTAAACTCAACAGGGCGGAAGAAGATAAGCGGGTTAAGGTAGTTTACATCGAACCCACGGTAGGCGCCCGAAGCACTATCGCTGTTTTCCCACACCACACTTTCAAACAAGCCAATAGCCAAACGCTTATGCGGGATAATATCGAAATAATGCATTACCGAATTCTTTTTGCCATATACCTGGTTGGGCCCTGTAACACTGCGAATGTCTTGAAACTGAGCAAGCATAATGCTGTACTTTATTCGCCAGATGTTAGCCGTTAGCTTTAGGTAAGGGTAGTTAAAGGCATTGTCTGACAGCAGCAGCGAACGGTACCCATCGCCAATAAAGTTTTTGCCATGGCCAGCCTGCACATTTAGGTAGCGCGTGGGGGTATACGATACGTAGCCGTTGGCATAGCCATAATCCCAACCACCTATTTTAAAAGGCTTTGGCCTGCCCTGCCCGGGAATAACGGTGTTGTTGTTAATCCACGTGCCTAAGTAGCCAGGAAAGCGGGCCTGGTTTTCGTAGTAA
The DNA here is from genome assembly GCA_027483285.1 of Bacteroidota bacterium. Lineage (GTDB taxonomy): Bacteria > Bacteroidota > Bacteroidia > CAMBQF01 > CAMBQF01 > CAMBQF01. Next base: position 2,053 of record JAIXUZ010000357.1, on the reverse strand, counting down.
GCGGTATAGAAAGAAAACTTTTTACCTATGTTGCCCGAAAAAGCGGCCCCTTTGGTGGCGGTGTAGGTATTAATACCGGCAGCCCTGTCTCGCCCAATATCAATATCAATAACAGGGTCTAAATACAGTTGCCAAATGCCCGAGTCGAGTTTTATCAGATGGTCGGAAAATAAGGCACGGCCTACCCTGCGGTGCGCAAAAGCCCAGTCGTAATCTTTAACCCCAACAGCAGAATCAATAGAAATAACCCTCTCTACATCGGCCTGCAAATAGGGGCGCATAGAAGTGTGGAATACTGCCTTTTTACGGTTCAGGTACTTATCAAACTGTGCACCGTACTGGTTATCAGGAAATATATTGAGCTGCTGTGCCTGGGCCATGGTAGCCATGCTAAGTAGCAGTATGAGCAGAATGCGTTTCATAGTCAACATCAAAAGTAATTCAATTAAAGAGATAAAAAGATAAAGAATTAAACAATGAGCCATGCCTGAAATGCCAATATGCTTGTTTGCTAAACGGTTAATGCTTAAACTTGATACATGAAAAAGCACCTGCCCATACTTTGCCTAACAGTTTTAATAAGCAACACAAGTTGCGATACTGAGCAAGAACAATGCATAAATCCAGGGTTTGCGATTGCGGGTAGTACTGATGGCAATGCATGCAGTAATGGCACAACTGCAATAGATAGTGCAATAAAGTATTACCACGATTATGATATGGCACTGATAGACGGTTCAACTACAGCAACGTTAAAAAACTTTTATATCCACAGCCCCGGCGGACATAGTTTTACTGCAATGCTTTGGCTACCTTCCGACATACAATATGTTGCAGACAGCGCTACATTTGTTAAACGGTTTGCTCTAAACGATACTATTGATTCATCTGCTAACTGGCAAAACGATAGTGGCAATAACGATGTTTATTTGTACCGTGATGTGCAGGCAGGAAACCCGCCTTATATACATAGTGGTGAATGGATAGATGAACAACCCGGATATATTGGCCTGCGAACCCAGTATAATAATAATTGGTATTACGCCTGGGTAAACCTAAAGGTAACAAGTGCAGATACCAGTATCCATGTTTTAGGCTGGTCGGCCTACCATCCATAACATACTAATATTACAGAGTAGTATTGAAAGTTTACAACATGCCAAAGAACGCATGTTGTGCCAAAGCAACTATTTCTGCGGCAAGCAGGCACAACAATAATATTTAATTTTCCCTCATCCACCAACCTCTTCTCCTGAGCGAAGAAGGGAAGGTTCCTCGATTTATTTTGCTATTAACATATCGCGCCGCTGGCGCTAAATACTATTTAAAACGAAAACGCCAGGCCTAGTGTTGGTAGTATAGGCAGCTGGTTTATGCGTTTGTAGTTTATACGGTCAAAGTAGAAAATGTTTTCGCGGTTGTAGGCGTTGGTACAGCTGATAACAGCATCCAGCGTCATACGCTCGCTAAACATAAACTTGCGGCGCAGCGATACATCTAACCTGTGGTAGTAAGGCAAACGGCCCCCGTTCAACTGTGCGTAAATTATACCCAAATCGCCATTGGCATTTGTGTAGTTAGAGTTGATGCCGTTGTTAAGCGGTGGTTTTTCAAAAAAGCCTTGTGTTTGGGTGAATGGTAAGCCCGAACCAAAGTTCCAGCGCACGTCGGCCTGCCATAACTGTGCTTTGCCAAAGTTGTAAGATACTACAGCGTTTACATTGTGGCGGCGGTCAAATATAGGCTTGTAATTCATCAGGCCATCAAAACGGTCGGTATACATAAGCGAGTAAACCAGCCAAACATACAGGCGGCCCTTTTCATATTTCAAAGTAAAGTCAAGGCCTTTAGACGAGCCATTTTCAATTACAAAGTCTTTCTTTAGGTAGTCAGGCTTTGATGCATACTCAGGGGTATCGTCAAATATCTTATTACGGTTGATGTTGGTAAGCTGGTTAAACTTAATATAGTAACCCTCTACGTTTATGCGGATGTTTTTACCTGCATCAAACTCAAAGCCCATAATGGCGTGCGACGAGCGTTGTAAGCCGTT
>JAIXUZ010000006.1 GCA_027483285.1 Bacteroidota bacterium | reverse complement strand
CTTTAAACGATGTACCGGGGCGGTCAAATATTTTGTAAGCACACTCTTTAGCCGACCAACAAACAAGGGCATGGGCATCGCGAAATTTACGGTCTAAGAAGTTTTGCTCTGCCTCTGAAAGGTATTTATTTACCACGCGCAATACTTTATTTGAACGCACTTCAATATCTACGCCAACCTTTTTATTCTCAGAAAGTACAATAGCTGCTTTACCGCTAGAGTGAGATATAGAAAGATTTAAATCAGGATTTTTAAGAACAGGAGCGCCTTTTTCATTGTAGGCAATAGAGCAATCGGCAAAGCCCATGTTGTTTTGTAAAAAGGTGCGGATTGCCACCCACTCTTTACGGCGGTTAGGATGTTGAACCGAATCAAGGTAAGACCTTTCAGTATCTGTTAACTTAGTGTGTTCAGTTAATTCTTCTTCAGTGTAATCTCCGTAAAGAAATACAAACAGACGGGTTCCGTCGTTTAATGTGCGGCTTAATATTACCGGTAACTCCATTTTATATGTTATTTAATTGATTAGCATGTTCCAAATCGGCTCCTTAAGAAACTCCTTCGGCATAATCAAGTTCCTTGCCAAAGGTTTCTTTAATTCCAAAAGTTGCCCACAAAGCAAGCCCTATGCATAGTATACCAACAGCAAAGGCAGCTATTGTGTTTGTTATATTTATTGTTAGCAATGCTGTAAACAGCATTGTGATTAGCGGTACGGAGCCCCTGACAAAGTTAGGAACTGTATTGGCAACGGTACTGCGTATATTTGTACCAAACTGCTCTGCAGCAATGGTAACAAATATTGCCCAATAGCCTGTTGCTGCGCCTAATAAAAAGCAAAGTAAATAAAAAGCATTGGCGGTAATACCATTTGCGAAGAATAAAAAGAAAATAACCAGTAAAAGGTTTATGCCAAGGTAAAGAAAAACCACTTTGCGGCGGCTTTTAAGCCATTGGCTAAGCAGGCCGCTTAACAAATCGCCAGCAGAAAGACCTAGGTAGGTGTATTTAACACACTCGCCATTTAGCACTTTGCCTTTAATATTAAGTGCAGGGGCAAAAATTTCTTGCGAGTTGTTTACCAACAGGCCAATGGTGTACCATATAGGCAGGCCTACCAGTATGCACTTAAGGTATTTTAAAAAGCGATCTTTATTGTTAAATAACATTAATATGTTACCACGTTCAACCTTAGCATCTATCATAGATTTAAACATGCCCGACTCTATAGTACCTATACGAAGCAATAGTAAAAATACACCCAAGCCACCTCCTACTAAATATGCAACCTGCCAGTTGGCAAAGGGCGTACCGAAGATACTTTCTAAAAAATGCCCAATAACGTGTCCCTCGGCACCAACAATGGCAGCAACCACCGCACCAAGCGCCCCAAAGGTTACAATAACCATAGTACCGTAGCCACGGTTTTCTTTACTCATGGTTTCAGAAACAAGGGTGATACCCGCTCCTAATTCGCCGGCAAGGCCAATACCTGCAATAATACGCACAACCGCGTAGGTATTAACATCAACAACAAAAGCATTAATAATATTGGCTACCGAATATAACAGTATAGAACCAAACAGTACGGAGAGCCTTCCTTTTTTATCACCCAGCATGCCCCAAAGTATACCACCAATCAACATACCAATCATTTGGCAATTGAAAAGGTACATACCGGTAGACTTAATTGTTTCGGCAGAGGCCCCAACCATAATTTGCTGCAGGCTTTCTTTTTTAACTACATTAAACAATACAAGGTCATATATATCTACAAAATAGCCTAAGGCAGCTACCGTTACCAGCAGCAACGCATTTTTATTAGATAGTATACCTGATGATTGCACAGGTCAAAAATATAATTTAACAGCCACATATTACACAATGAATGATTTTTAAAAAATAAGGTAGAAATTAGCCCCATGATTAATACCCTGTATAAAAATGAAACGCTTGGGCTAGAATGGATAGATATTGTCTTCCCTACCCCACAGGAACTGGAAAGTATTGCAGCTAAGTATGGCATACACCGCCATGCAATAGAAGACTGCCTGCAACCCAACCACCTGCCCAAGCTGGAATTTATGGAAGATATAATGTTTGTAATCATAAGGGTATATGACGAAGAATCGCTAGAGGAAGCAGACAGCATACAAGAGCTAACACGCAAAATTGCCATGTTTTTTACAGGCAAAACCTTAATTACCATACACCGCAGGGAGCAACCGCTGGTGATGGATATAAAAGACACTTATTGTATAAATGATAAAATAACACTAGAGAAAATAGCTGTGCAAATATTGCGCAGGGGTATCCTATCATACGAAGCACCTATAGCAAAAGCCGACAAGGTACTGGATGCTTTTGAGACAAAAATATTTTTAAAACGGAAACACCCTACCATTATTAAAGACTCGTACTATCTTAAACGTAAGGTTGATGTTTACAGGCGTATGATATTACTAACCAAAGATTTAATACATAGATTTAAAGAAGAATCGCCACTAAACCCCATAGTTATGGAAGACCTTAGGGATACGGTAGACCGGATGTATGTAGAGTGCGATTTGGTAAGAGATAATTTGAACCAATTGCTCTCCATCCACTTCAATGTATCAACCCAACGGGTGAACGAGGTTATTTTGGTACTGACCCTTTTCTCGGTGTTTTTTATGCCCTTAACGTTTATAGTAGGGGTGTATGGTATGAACTTTAAAGTAATGCCCGAAATAGACTGGAAATATGGCTACCCGGCGGTTTGGGGCCTAATGGTATTGGTGGTTTTAATTATTTGGCAATGGTTTAAGCGCAAAAAGTGGCTATAAACCTTTTAGGGGTTGGCCTGTTTGTAGTACATGTTCAATTACAGCCTTTACCGCAAACAGTTGTTGCCCATTACGTTAGATGAGGCATGGGAGTATTTTTCATCGCCCCGAAACCTACAAGAGATAACACCTAAGTATATGGGGTTTAATGTTTTATCAAAACATAAGATTGATAAAATGTACCCCGGGCAAGTAATTTGTTATCATGTAAAACCACTGCTGGGTATACCTCTATTTTGGATGACCGAGATAACCCATGTAATGGATAAAGAATATTTTGTAGACGAACAGCGTTTTGGGCCTTATAACTTTTGGCACCACCAACATTTTTTTACAGCGGTAGAAGGCGGCGTTTTAATGGAAGATTTGCTGCACTATAAATTGCCTCTTGGCCCCTTGGGAGCCATAGCCAACGCGGTTATTGTAAAGAACCAGTTGGCCGGTATTTTTGAATACCGCCGCAAGGTTTTGGAAGATAAGTTTGGGAAACTTTAAAACTTGTCAGTTCAATTGTTAAAAACAATAGCGTTTGTTGTTGCATACTCTGTTATTTTTATTTTTCTTTGCGATATATCGTAATACTGCCTATGAAATTTTCTACGCAATTTCGTACTCTTTTATGCCTGGCAACAGGTTTAACAATAGCCTCATCAGCATGGGGCCAAGCCGGGTTGTTCAACAACCGTGGCGCTGTGGTGTATATAAACACCGGCGCTGTAGTACGTGTGCTTGGTACAGTTACCAACAGCAAGATAGACGCCGACATGACCAACATGGGCGACTTTATTATTGACAATAACTTTGTAAACGACTCTGTTGCTGGTGGCGATGGCGTTTATCATGTTTGGGGCGATTGGATTAACAACCGCCGCTTCAATGCAGGTTCGGGCGAAGTTAGCCTAGAGGGTGCCGACCAGCTGATAACCGGCGACAGCCTTACCTGGTTTTATGATTTAACGTGTTTAGGGTCGGGAGTTAAAACCCAAACCTTAAACTCAAAAGTATCGCACAGG
>JAIXUZ010000436.1 GCA_027483285.1 Bacteroidota bacterium | reverse complement strand
ATCGCAATAGGTGCTTGTGCAGCCTGCTGTTGTAGTTATAGTTAAACATGCTACAAATATACCGGTGCTATCGTACGCATGGTTAGTACTGATATTAGGGTTGTTACCAGAGGTTGTTCCATCGCCAAAATCCCAAAACGAGCTACTTATCTGTCCCGTTGTTACTGTCGATGTGTTATTGAAATCAACATCTAAAGAGGGGTAGTTAGTGGTAATGTCAAAATTTGCCTGGCACAGGTTACTATTATCGCAAATACTAAAATTTACGGTATCAGCATCGTTTGTGCCTTGGTTATTCATTAAGTGGGTGTTAGTTGCACTACCCTGGCAATCTAAAATTTGTACATAATAGTTGCGGTTAGGGCCAATTGTACTGCCACCCCAAACTATATAGCTATAATAGCCATTAGCATCGGTAAACGTACTATCTAAAAAACCGGCAAGGCCATTTTCTGCCGGCTCATAGATATATAGCCTCTTGTTGGCTATACCGTTGTTAGTAGATGAATTGGTTACAGTTCCGTGTATCCAAAAGTCGTTAGCCGTTGGCTGGGCATATAGTCCCAAGGCCAACAATAACAGGGTTAAAAATGAGAATATTTTTTTCATGGCGTGATGTGTTTCTTGTTTCACGTTACAAATATGCAAACACATATTGGTAGTATATAAGCAAGTTTTTCAATTTCTTACCCGTTCAATGGGTTAAATAGATCTGTTTTTATATTTAAAATATTTATATTCAATGTTTTAATTTTCATGTTAGATTTCAAATATTATAACCCAGTATGCCTAAAAATAAAAAATGAAAGAGCAGTTTTACCAGTTCTTTCATTTTCTTAATCTCTGTTTTATAGTAATTATGCATTCTGCATTTTGAATTCTGCATTAGAAATTGCTCCCGGATAAACCTTCAGTGCCTCTTCCAAACAATCCATCGCAGCCTCTAAATCAGCAACGTTCAACACATAGCCAATGCGCACCTCTTGCAGGCCAAGCCCTTTGGTGGCATAAAAGCCCGTACATGGTGCCAGCATTACAGTAGCGTTGTTGTATTCAAAATCCTCCAACAACCAGCGGCAAAACGTATCTGAGTTATCTATTGGCAAACGGGCAATGGCATAAAACGCACCCGATGGGGTAGGGCAATAAGCACCTTCCATTTTGTTAATGCGCTCTACAACTACATCCCTGCGCTTAACATATTCAGCCACTACGGCATCAAAATAGCTTTTCTCGGTATCAAGGGCCGCCTCGGCAGCTACCTGGCCTAAGCTTGGCGGGCTTAGCCTTGCCTGGGCAAACTTAAGGGCAGTGCCCATTAGTTCTTTGTTTCGCGTAATAAAGGCACCTATGCGCACGCCGCACATGCTGTAGCGTTTAGATACTGAGTCTACCACCACTGCATTGTTTTCTAAGCCTGGCAGTTGTAGAATAGATGTAAACTCAGCACCATCATAACAAAACTCTTTATACACCTCATCGGCAAAAAGGTAAAGGTTGTGGCGCTTTACAATATCAGCCAACGCCTCCAGTTCTGCTTTAGAGTATAGGTAGCCTGTTGGGTTACCGGGGTTGCATATAATTATAGCCTTGGTTTTAGGCGTAATAAGCTTTTCAAATTCGCTAACGGCGGGCAGGGCAAAACCACTTTCAATAGTAGCTGTTACCGCTTTTACAACAGCACCTGCTGCGCAGGCAAAGCCCATATAGTTAGCGTATAGTGGCTCGGGTACAATTACCTCATCACCTTCATCAAGGCAGCTCATCAGGCCAAACTGTATCGCTTCCGATCCGCCTGTGGTAACCATTATCTGTGTAAAATCAACATCTATACCCCAGCCTTTGTATTGCTCGGCCAGCTTGCGGCGGTAGCTTTCGTTACCAGCGCTGTGGCTGTATTCAATAACCTTATGGTCGTAGTTGTGTATAGCATCTAAGGCAACTTTTGGGGTTTCAATATCGGGCTGGCCAATATTTAAATGGTATACCTTGCGGCCTTTGCTTTTTGCTTCTTCGGCAAATGGTACCAATTTGCGTATTGGCGACTCGGGCATGTTCTGCCCTTTTTTTGAAATGCTTGGCATAATTCTTTCGTATCCTAAATCCACAGCAAAGGTACAAAAAAGTCCCACCCCTTAGGGGCGGGACTTTTGTCAGTAATTGTATTTGAATGATTGAAAGAGAAATTTACTCTTCTCTCTCAACTCTCCTCTCTCCTCTAATTAGGCGCTACCACAGAACTATCTTTCGGCATTACGGGCACATCGCTGCGTACAACATTTATTTTCACGGCAATATCTTTTACCGGATTGCGGCCATTGCTGGTTACCGTTAGTTTTTTCACCACCATACCAATCTTTTGTGTATCGTAGGTAATTTTTATCACCCCCGATTTTCCTGCTTCAATAGGCTCTTTAGGCCATTCAACAACAGTGCAGGTGCATTGGGCTTTTACATCGCTAATAATAAGCGGGGCACTTCCGCTGTTAGAAAATTTAAACTCGTATGTAGCAACTGTTCCCGATGGTACAGTGCCAAAGTCGTACATGTTATTGCTAAAATCTATATCGGCTGTTTTTTGTGCCGATGCATAAAAGCCTACGCATAGCATTGCTGCCATTGCAACCATAATTCTTTTCATAAAATTGGGTGGAGTGTATTAAGAGAAATTGATAAGCACCGTGTAGTGCCCAAGCAAGGTAACCTTATTAATTGGTTTAATGCCTAATTAGTTTTTCCTCTTTAAAATAAGAGGTTGCACAAAAAAAGCGCTACCCCTTTGAATAGGTAGCGCTTTAGCTAAACAAAACTTACAAACTATAACTCACACAATATTATTTGCCCGTGCCTGGCAATGCTTCTTTCTTTTCAGGAGTTCCGTTGGCCGGAGTAGTAGGTACAACTTCGCCTTTTATGGTAATTACTTTGGGGTTAGTCCTTGCGTTAGATGTTATGGTAACCGTTTTGCTAAATGGGCCTGCCGCTTTAGCGTTATAGCCTACAGTAATTTTAGCCGATTTGCCCGGCGCAATAGGCTCTTTAGGCCATTCAGGCGCTGTGCACTGGCAACTTGGTTTTACATCGCTTATAATAAGCGGCTCTTTACCAATATTGGTAAATTCAAATGTAGTTTTCACCGCTACATCTTGTGGAATTTTACCAAAATCGTGAATTTCTTTTTTAAACGTAAAGTCAGCCCCGTTTGGGTTTGTTGTAGTACCAACAGCCGATTGGGCATAGGCGCCTGTAAAAAATAGTACCCCTAGTGAAGTAAAAATTAAGCTTTTCATAGTCAATTTATTTAGGTTGAATAATCAATTATATGCTATGATACTACTGCTATTATTGTGCCAAAAATTACCTGTAAATGAAATTTGATAAATGGTGTTTAAAAATAAAGTATCATCCTCTGTTTGTTAGTAGAGTGTTGGGCAGATATGGTAATAGTTATGTCTCCATCCCTTTGTAGAAAATTGATGGAGGACGGGGGATAGGCACAAAAAAATCCCGCCTTTTTGTGGCGGGATTTTTATATAAGGTTATTTATGTCTTATTTGTTGGCTGGTGTACCTGAGTTAGTTTTAACAGGAGCCAGGTTGTTTTGATCTTCCGGAGCTAATACAGAACCTTTAATGAAAATTTCT
>JAIXUZ010000272.1 GCA_027483285.1 Bacteroidota bacterium | reverse complement strand
TTTTTATTCTTGTTCGACATCTCTCTATTAATTAGCGAGGTGAGTTATTTCATATACTGCTCCTTCACATCATTAAACGATGGGAACGCGTTGTAATGCCATTTTTTAACAATCACACTATCTTTAAAAAGTATCAAACCAGGGTTAGAACGTATAGCGCCTTTTAGTGGGGTATCGTCAATACAGCGGTAAAAATCAAAAGCCAGCTGGTTATCGTGGCGGAACATATCTATTGCACTCCACTCGCTGCTGGTAAGCCCTACAAACGATACTTTGTTCGTCTCAGCCAGTTGGGCAAAGTCGCGCACCTTGTTCATTTGCTTGTCTTTTATCAGTTCCAGATGGGTAGATATCAGTACAAAGTGGTAGCCCGGCATAGTCAAAAACTCTTCCGTATGGTCGCCATCATCCTGGTCGCGGAAGTCAATAGCAACCGACAGAGGAAGCAGCTTGGTAGTATCTAAGCCCGGAACGTATTTATCTACAAACTTATACTTAGTCTCATCATACAGTTCCATCTTCTTCATAATCACCTCCAGCGGGTATTCCTCGTTTTGCCCCGTAGCCAGGTTTTTGTAAACAAATTTGGCATTCTTCTCTTTCTCTTTCAGGTCAGAGAAGTAGAATTTACGTTGGGTGATAACGCTTTTGCCCGGTGCAAACTCGCCAAAATCAATAATAGGTAAATAGTTGTAGGCATATACTGGTATGCTAAATGATATAAGGGTCAGTATCAGCACCAATATAGCATCAGGCTTAGGCTTTTTAATAAGCGGGTGTATATGCTTTTTGCCAATAAGTATTATAAGGATAAGTACCAGCAGGATTAAGTCTTTGTAGAACGATTGCCATGCTTTCAGCGGAATAACATCGCCAAAGCAACCACACTCTTTAATGTAGCCTGTATAGGCCGAATAAAAGGTTAGGAATGTAAAGAACACAATTAACGCCAGCAGTGCCCAGCTGTTCCACTTAATTTTAGAACCCGAAAGCAACAGCAGGCCCTGCAATATTTCGAGCCCGGTAATAAAAATAGCCAGGAAAACACTTATGTTTTCAAACCAGGCCAGGCCACTCCAAATATGTTCGCCAAACACGCTAAAGTACTCGTCAAGCTTATAAGAGAATCCTATCGGGTCGTTAGCTTTTATAAAGCCCGAAAAAATAAATAAAAGGCCAACTAATACGCGGGCTATCTGGGTAATAATCTTCATATTCAATACGTTTTAAAATAAAACAAGATTTCTGCAATCTGTAACAGGCTGCAAAAATCTTGCAAATTTTTCAATAATGGCTAAAAAATTAACCAACAAGCGTGGCATCCATTGTTATCTCTGCGTTTAGCAGTTTAGATATGGGGCAGTTTTCTTTAGCGTTAGTAGCAGCTGCGGCAAATTGCTCAGTGCTCATTTCAGGCACATCGGCCTTAACCTCTAAATGTATTTTAGTTACCGCGCCGCCTTCAAACGTTACGCTGGCTTTGGTGTCTATGGCCGATGCAGTAAAACCTCCCTCGCCTAGGATAAAGCTTAGCTTCATGCTAAAGCAACCCGCATGGGCCGCGCCTATAAGCTCTTCGGGGTTGGTACCAATACCCTCCTCAAAACGAGAACCGAAAGAGTATTGTGTTTGGTTTAATACTGTGCTTTGTGTGCTTAGATGGCCTTTGCCTTCTTTGCCCGAACCTTCCCAGTGGGCTGTTGCTGTCCTTATCATGTCTTTTAATTTTTTAGTTTGGATTTAATAGACCAAAATAAGGCAATATTGTTTACACCTTGATTGCTTTCATGTAAAAGTTACCTCCCCACCACCACTCTTTCCCTACCTATAACCCTATCCTCATTTTGAATAACGAAAATATACATACCATTCCCTAACTCTGTAATAAGTATGTTTTGATTAGGCTGCGTTATTTGCTTTTGAGATATTAACTGCCCGGTGAGGTTGTAAATATTGAGACTGACTTGGCTATAGTTTGGCGGCAATTCTATACTTACAAAGTCTCGGGCAGGGTTGGGGTAAATACCCACATTAGCTGAAGGTTCTTCATTAACACTCACCGTTGTATCTTCATACACCCAAACATCATCTATGTAGTAATAGCTGTAATTCCAATTAAATTCTGGGTTTAAATGATGATAGGTGGAATCAAAAACATTTAGTGTGTCTACTAATGGATTATGGTCAAAATTGCCAATATATAAGTATTGCTCCGTACCATCAGCAATAAAACTCCCTTCAATTTTTGTCCAGCCATTTCTATCGCTTAAAAATTCGTTACCTGTATACCTTACTTGTGGATCTAAGGTATCTATCATATAGCTTGCAAAAAAATATTTATCATTATCTGTTGGGCCTGACGTAAGTGCGATACTATCAGCAGCGAACAACATTCCCATGCTTTTTGTTGCATAATAACAACTATATCCAAGACTAGAATAAAAACCGCAATTATATCTTTTGCCGCTAGTTAAACTATATTTCAGTTTTATACCGAAAAATTCCGTCACATCCCAAAAATAATATATAGATAAGTTACCGGGAGGTGTTGGTGCCGGCCATAAATATGAAGTTACATATGTAAATATCCCTGCATATGCTTCTCCGGTATGTGACTGTTGTTGCCCAACAGAATTTACTGGGATAGAAATATTTGAATTTATATTAGCGCAGGAGTTAAAATAATCACAAGACCCTTTGGATCTAAACCACTTAGATACTTTTCCAAAATCGCCTGGATTCTGGGGGCACTGCGAATACAGTTCAAATCCAGGGTTTAACACCAAATTAGTTTGTGCTTGCAGGCTAAAACCTGCAAGCGCTATAACCAAATATATTAGTACTAATTTCACCTTATTAAAGATAGTTTTTTACTCTCTATTACTTTACCTGTACAATCAAATATACGGTTACAATATACAAACTATTAGTAGATGGAGGCTAATCATGCCGTAGCAACTATTAAAGCTCCCGAAACATCGGGAGCATCACCGACACTCTAAAGCGGGATTATTTTAAAAACACATTGCACTAATTTTTGTTACTTAGCCTATATGCCCGCCAACCTGATAGAATTTACCGATGTAGGATTGTATGTACCCGAAGCTAAGGTGTACATAGACCCCTGGCGCGCGGTAGACAAAGCCATTATTACCCACGGCCACAGCGACCATGCCCGCTATGGGCA
>JAIXUZ010000365.1 GCA_027483285.1 Bacteroidota bacterium | reverse complement strand
CTTTAAAAAGTGTAGACAATATAACCCCGGTAAAAAACCAACCGGTAACGGTTACCCCTATTGTAAATCCTGTAAAACCGGTTATTACAACCCCTACTGATAACAATACTCCTAAGCAGGCCGATACCTCTGCCATGAAAAACAGCAGCGAACCGCTGCCTGCCAATATGATTAGGGTGGATAAAAAGCCACAGTTTCCTGGTGGGGAAGCTGCCCTGTACGATTTTTTGAGGGCTAACCTTAAGTACCCTGAATTCTCTCGTAAAAACGGTTATTCGGGTGCGATATACCTGGCCTTTTATGTAAGCGCCACAGGTGCCCTGCGCGATTTTGCCATACTGAAAGGCATACGCAACAGCGGACTTGATATGGAAGTGGTGCGGGTGTTTAAAACCATGCCGCCCTGGGTTCCCGGCGAGCGTAACGGCAAGCCCACCGACTTCTATGTCACCTTCCCCGTAAGGTTCGATTTTGAGAATTAAGGGTGTGTAAAATTTCTCTCCTCACTCCCCTCTCCTCTCTCCTCTTTTTATACATTTGTCTTAATGAGTAACAAATTACCTAAATACATTCCGATGGAGCGTGTGGAGATAGACACCATTGGCGTTGAAGAACGTGTGGCCCGCCTAAACACCCGCAGCATTAAAAAGGAAAGCAAGGTTGAGGCGCTGAAAATGGCCCTTACCATGATGGACCTTACCACCCTTGAGGGTAAAGACAGCGAGGGCAAAGTAAAGCAGCTTTGCTACAAAGCCGCCCACCTGCACGATGTTTTTCCGGGCCTGCCAACCGTTGCCGCTATATGTGTGTACCCAACCATGGTGGCAACAGCTAAAAAAGCATTGCGTGGCACTAAGATTAACGTTGCGGCTGTGTCTACGGCTTTCCCCTCAGGGCAAGGGCCTATGAGTGTTAAAATTGACGATACAAAGTTTGCTGTTGAAAACGGTGCCGATGAGATTGATATGGTTATATCGCGCGGCAAATTTTTAGCGGGCGAGTACAACTTTGTATTTGATGAAATAGCCGCCATTAAAGAAGCCTGCGGTAAAGCCCACTTAAAAGTTATTCTTGAAACGGGTGAGCTGGAGACGCTTGACAACGTACGTTTAGCCAGTGATATTGCTATTGCTGCGGGTGGAGATTTTATAAAAACATCAACCGGGAAAGTGCAGCCTGCCGCTACCCTACCCGTTACCTTGGTAATGCTGGAAGCCATACGCGACCATTACTACAAAACAGGCATCAAAATAGGCATGAAACCCGCGGGTGGCATTGCCAAATCGAAGCTGGCATTGCAATACTTAGTAATGGTAAAAGAAACCCTGGGTATTGATTGGTTGAATAACGAGTTGTTCCGCTTTGGGGCCAGCAGCCTGGCAAACGATGTGCTTATGCAACTGGTAAAAGAACAAACAGGGGTGTACCAGAGCCTTGATTATTTTTCAAAAGACTAAGAAATGGCGAAGAAGAAAAACGATACGGGAATAATAGAACCTTTAAAATTTTCGGGTGCCTGGGATTACGACCCTGCCCCTGAAAGTACCGGCCACATTAAGCTGGAAAAGCGTTACGGCCATTTTATCGATGGTAAATTTGTTGAGCCATCATCAAAAAAATACTTTGCTACCTATAGCCCTTCTACCGAAGAAAAATTAGCCGATGTAGCCGATGGCAATGCCGCCGATGTGGATGCTGCCGTTAAAGCCGCACGCAAAGCCTACAATGGCGAATGGGGCAAAATGCCTGCATCGGAACGTGCTAAATACATTTACCGCATTGCCCGCATTATGCAGGAACGCAGCCGCGAATTGGCTGTTATAGAAAGCATGGACGGTGGTAAACCAATCCGCGAAAGCCGCGATGTTGACGTTCCATTAGCTGCAGCACATTTCTTTTACTATGCAGGCTGGGCCGATAAACTGGATTATGTAAGTCCCGGCCGCAAACCAAAAAGTTTAGGTGTAGCAGGGCAAATTATTCCGTGGAATTTCCCGTTGCTTATGGCTGCGTGGAAGATTGCCCCTGCCCTTGCCGCAGGCAATACCGTGGTGTTAAAACCCGCAGAAACAACGCCGCTTACCGCACTTAAATTAGCCGAGATAATACGCGATGCTGGATTACCTGCGGGAGTGGTAAATATTGTAACAGGCGCAGGCGCTACAGGTGCCGCCATTGTTAATCACCCCGGTGTAGATAAGGTAGCTTTTACCGGCTCTACCGATGTAGGCAAAATCATACAAAAAGCCATTGCGGGCACCAACAAAAAACTAACGCTGGAGCTGGGCGGAAAAGCCGCTAACGTCATATTTGAAGATGCATCGTTAGACCAGGCTGTAGAAGGTATTATCAACGGCATTTTCTTTAACCAGGGCCATGTATGCTGCGCAGGTTCGCGCTTGTTTGTCCAGGAAGGTGTAGCCGATGAGGTTATCCGCAAGTTGAAAGACCGCATGCAAACCCTTGTTGTTGGCGACCCATTAGACAAGAACACCGACATTGGCGCTATCAACTCTAAAGAGCAGTTAGCAACCATCAACAAATACCTTAAAATTGGAGTGAACGAAGGGGCTGAAATTTACCAGCCTAAGTGTTCAATTCCATCTAAAGGATACTGGTGCAAGCCAACGTTATTCTTAGGTGCATCGCAAAGCCACAGGATAGTGCAGGAAGAGATATTTGGCCCTGTATTAGCCGTGCAAACGTTCCGCACTATTGATGAGGTAATTGAAAAAGCCAACAACACCCCTTACGGTTTATCAGCCGGAGTGTGGACCGACAAAGGCTCTAAGATATTTAAGGTAACACAAAAATTAAG
>JAIXUZ010000377.1 GCA_027483285.1 Bacteroidota bacterium | reverse complement strand
TCAATTGACAATTATCAATCAACATTTAGTTAGTTACCTATGTAGACGAATAATTACAGCATTTATTTTATTTATTCATCCTAATATAAAAGTCCCCCTACTCCTTTAGGAGAGGGGGACTTAGGCCTGTGCTGACCGTAGCGTCAGTAGGGTGAGGGATAGAGGAGAGGCTCCCTACTTCCTCTTAGCCATTGCCTTTTGTATAAAGCTCCAGTTCCAGCCAAGGCCAGCACTAAAGCGGAACTCCGACAATGGGATGCGTTCCATAGAGTTGGCAAAAAACCGGCCCTGTATATACCGTGCCCTTACAAAAAAGTTGAAGATAGAGCCCACATAGTAGTTTATACCTACCGCCGCGCTAAACACCGGCGATACGCCCACTTTGGTGTATTGAGGCCCTATTATTATATTGGTACTACCAAACTGCGATATCATAATACCGGGGTTTATGCCGATATAAGGGTCAAAGCGCTTATTGGCTGTTAGGTGTATGTTCACCCCTGAAAGGATTGCATGGTTGTGTTTTATCTTGTACCCCACCTCGTCAGATGTGCCGGTAACAAAGAACGAACCCTCTCCATACCACGATACCCGCTCATCAATAAAATAGTCAAAGTCGCCGCCAATATAGGCCGGTACCGTTTTTTGCTTCACCATATACCCCACCGATAGGTTGCCCTGGGTACGCAATAGGTACTTCTTTACAAAGGCATTATTGTCTTGCGCCTGCGCCGCTAAGCCCATTAGGACCAAAGCCAGCATTACTAACCTTTTGTCCATATCCTAATCAGTTTAAAGTTAACACTCAGGGTTATAAGCAAATGGCCTTCTAAGCCGCCATGGCTGTGTTCTTCAATCTCCAACTGCCCGTTTCGCACCTCTCCATGTACCTCGTTACCCAGGTGCATCATATATTGTGCTTTAAAGGTAAGGTCAAAGCGGGGGGTAATGTTGTAATGCGTACCGGCGCCAAACTGCACAGCGCTGCTCCAGCGTTGCGCGGAAGGCTTATCGTCGCCATTGCGGTAAATACCGCCGTAGTCAAAGCAATGGCCGGCCTCTACAAAGGGGTTAAACTTGCGAAGGCGTGTAACCGGGTTTTTGCTGGTGTGCTGCAGTTTGTACGGGCTAATAACATAATACATCACACTCCAGCCAATGTGGTAATCTGTTCTATGGCCCATACCGCCAATGTTGTTGGTAATATAGTCGGCATACCATTCGGTGTTAATGCGAGGAATGATGGGAATGCGAAAATGCCCTCCAACACCCATGCCGGTATAATTGCCACCACCGTTAAAAGTGCTTATGGTGTTGCGGATGCCCATTGTTAAGTAGCCTTTTTGTTCTAAGCCCTGGGCAGGTAGTTTTAATACCTTAATAGAGTCTTTTGGAACTTGTGCTCCCAGCTGCAATACAACCAATAGCAATGCAAGAATGGAAATTAACCTGTTTGTAGCCATAAAGTTTCGTTTTATAAAGCTATGACAATCCAAAAACAAAATACCCCTACTTATTACTAAAATAAATAGGGGTACCTTTTAAATATGTTTTGCCAGCTCAATAGAAAAGTCAGCATTCATCTGCCTAAACCGTTCTTCTACCTTAGCATAAAACTCATCCGTCAAAAGTTTTTTAACATTGCCCAGGCTGCCAATATCCATATCGCTAACCTTATAGGTTTGCTCATAAGGCCCGGCTTCCAGCTTAATAATAAACTTATCGTTCATTTTAAGTATAGATACCAAATAGCCCGGGCGGGTTATGCTTTCTATAATGCGCATGGATAGTTATACCAGCTCAATATCAAACTGCACAAGGTCAACAAACTGCTGCACGCGGTCTTCCACCTCGTCTTGCGTTAGGTTTACCAGGCGCTCAATACCAAATTTCTCAACGGTGAATGATGCCATAGCCGAACCGAAGATAATAGCACGCTTCATGTTTTCAAACGATATATCGCGTGTTTCAGCTAAGTAACCAATAAAGCCACCGGCAAAGCTGTCGCCTGCGCCTGTTGGGTCAAATACCTCTTCTAAAGGCAATGCAGGGGCAAAAAACACCTGTCCGCCGTGGAACAATAATGCACCATGCTCACCTTTTTTAATAATTAAGTATTTAGGGCCCATAGCCAGAATTTTCTGAGCTGCTTTTACTAATGAATATTCTTTAGAAAGCAAACGCGCTTCCTCATCGTTAATCGTTAAAACGTCCACATGCTTCATCGTCTCCCTCAAATCATCCATTGCAATTTCCATCCAAAAATTCATGGTGTCCATCACAATAAGTTTAGGGCGGTTAGGCAGTTGGTTTATAACCTCCAACTGAAGCTTAGGCATAAGGTTGCCCAACATCAAAAACTCACAATCTTTGTAGCTCTCAGGCACCTTCGGCTCAAACGTAGCAAGCACGTTAAGCTGTGTATCTAAGGTGTCGCGGGTATTCATATCGTTATGGTACTTGCCGCTCCAAAAGAAGGTCTTCTCGTCAGCTTTAATCTCAATACCATCCGTGTTTATACCGTGGGCGTTAAACAGGTCAAGGGTTTCTTTAGGAAAATCGTAGCCCACAACCGATACCAGGTTGATGCCTTTCTTTTTAAAGTACGATGCCGCCAAACCTGCGTAGGTAGCCGCGCCGCCAATAATTTTATCTGTTTTGCCAAAAGGCGTTTCTATGGCATCAAAGGCCACGGTACCAATTACTAATAAGCTCATTTTTTCAGGGTGATTTATAAGGCTGCAAAGATAGTATTTCTATCCGCTTGCCCAACCGGCCTATTCAATTTACATCGATTTAGGATTCCCTTACTTCTTTACCACCTAAACATCGGCAGCGGCTTCAACGGGTTCACCGTCAGTTGCTTTAAGGTGAGCTTAACTAACATCCAATGAAAGCCCTTAATAGGAAACCCCCTTACCGCATCTTTATAAAGCTGTTTCGGCATCCCAAAGCGGATAAGCCCAAACGTCAGGTCGGCAATATCAGCCCGCCTAAAATGCTCCGCCGTAGCATTTAACTTAACAGTTGTTATTTTATGGTGAAATTCAATAACCTGCGTCAGCTTCTCCGGCGACAGGTACAACTCTGGGTGCGCATTAGCATACTCCACCGCCAGCTTTATCGATGGCTCCAGGTAGTCAAACGTTTTATCCGTCCAAATCCCAATATCATGAAAGGCCGCCGCAACAGCCAACAACTCAGCTTCCTCTTCCTTATTAAAATACAGAGCAAAGTTGAACACCCTGTACACATGGTTGCTGTAACTCTCCAAATCCGCCCCAATCATCGCCGAATGAGCAGACAGGATAGAGTTGATATGTATATTCTGAGTAATCATTTTCGTTTCTCATCAGGACTAAAGTCCTTTAGTGGTTTACTTTTAGTCCCCACACTA
>JAIXUZ010000207.1 GCA_027483285.1 Bacteroidota bacterium | reverse complement strand
TTACCGGCTGGCCTATGTAACGGAAACCGTTAGGGCTTGGTGGTATAAAACGCTCTACCGATACTAAACCACTTAAGCTGCCGGTAAACCCGCTGCTAAAGTCATTAATATAAGCAGTTTGTGCAGAGCTTGATAAGGTAGTTAAGTTGCCATTGGTAGTTAAAGCGCCAGCAACCAAATCTAAATTTTGATATATATTAAGCGTATTTGCGCCACTGCCAATAATTGCAGAACCAGAAGATGTTTTGTTTAAGCTAACGGTTCTAAATGTGTTAGATCCACTTGTAAAAAACAGTGTACCTAAAGCACCAGTTCCAGTGATATTTAATGTAGAGGTGTTGTTACCGCTCAGCGTACCTGTACCAGTAATGGTGCCGGCAAGCTCAAGTGTATTGCCATTTACATTTAATTTAGAGCCAGTATTAAGGGTTAACTGATTATCAACCTTAATGTTACGACCCATAACCACGCCTTGTGCTGAAGAATTGCTTACTAGCATATTCAGGATATTTACTGTTCCACCGCCCGATATGGTCTGTTGAGCCGTGCCAGTTAACCTTATTTGCCTGTTAGAGGCCGATGATGAACCATAGGTTAAACTACCTGTAGTGCTAAAGCTAACGTTGCCTTTAACCTCTATACCAGTGGTTGTTTGGCCTGATGTACCTAAGTTAAGTGCAGAACCATTACCTACAGTAATATTGCCATCCACACGCACAGGATTGGTATTTGTATTAGCAACATTAAAGCTAACAGCATTACCTGTTACACCAATATCAAAGTTACCTTTAATAACAGGTGCTTCTGATGAAGTACCGCCCTGGAAACCTTGGGCTAAGCTAGCACTCCAAGCATTAACTGACGTGTTTTCTATTTTAAGGTTACCATAGTACATATAGGTAGACGACATCGATACAGTAGTTCCTGTTTGGCGCACTATCCAGGTTGAAGTAGCAGGTATAGCAGAGTTACGGCATTGCGCGTCGGCTCCTTCATAAGTACACTGCCATATATTAGCAGATGAAGTACCTTCTTTAATAAAAGTACCAGTGTTGCCCAGTTTCCAGCGTGGGTTTGAGCCTGATAAATAAAGGCCGTTAGAACCGGTAGACTTATCGGTAAGCGTACCCTCTACAATTAAATCAGAGCTACCTGTACCATCATTTATTGTTAAACGTACTGTAGGGTTAATTACTAAAGTACCACCAGAGTTAACAGTTGTTTGGTCTGTAGTAACGTTTTGTGTTACTGTAATTGTGTGGCCTGATAATATATTGATGTTGTTTGCATTAAAATCTGGAGGGGTAGTGGCCGGAATCCAAGAACCGCTAAACACTTCCCAAGAAGCTGCATTGTTCCAATCGCCATTACCGGCAGACTGGTAATTATTAGTAGGCACAACGTTTACACCGCATAGGGCAGTAACATCATCAAGTGCTAAGTTACCTGCACTTTTTGTGTAGGTAAACCTAAACTGGTTAAAGGAATTAATGTTGTTTACATAAGTCATTGTAGTGCCTGTATTAGCCAACGGACGTATAGAGTCTATCGTTTGCCAAGTACCGCCATTTAAGCCTTGTACAAGAAGGTATGAGTTTGCGTCAGTACCTTGTCCTTTATACCAGAAAGATAATTGCGATGGGCTTGCAACAGTAGTAGTTGTAATAGCATCGTTAGTAGCATCAAATTGCAGTGATGGAGAAGCTACACCAAAATTACCTCCAGAAGTATAAGTGCCCCCTATGGCTGTAAATGCCCAACCCGATGGGGCAGTTGTACCTGCGGCAAAACCTTCGATAAGGCAAGGGCCATCGTTATCATTAATGGTTAAGGTAAACTGGTTCGGTGAGCCTTCGGCTGCCGATGTGCCACCAGCAACGTTTTGAAGGTCAAATACAAAAAATTCGTCGGGCGACTCCGCAGTGCCATCGTCAGTTATAGTAACGGGTACTGTTACGTTAGCTGATGAGTTAGCAGGAAAGGTAAAAGAACCTACTGAGAAAGAACCAATATCTGCAGCTGTACCAGTAGAGCTTCCGCTTAAAAAGTTAATTTGTCCGGTAGTAGCATTACTTGTGCTTGGGTTGGATATAGACAAGGTAACATTATATGTACCTGCAGCCTCGCCTACCGATGCAGTAGCCGAAACAAACTGAACTAAAGTTGCGGTAACAGTTGTTTGAGCATTACTGGCTGCTGTGCCATAATAATTAGCACAGAAAGTAGTACCATTATATTCGTATATATCAAATGTGTAAGATATGCCTGAAGCTAATCCGGTAATAGCTACCGAAGTACCAGTACCATCGTAAACCACTACGTTACCCGCACCGGTTGTCCCGTTTGGTGATGAAAATACAGTTGATGTGGTATAGGTAGTATTATCTGTAGGTGGAACAGCAGTAGTTGATGTTAAACGGGCTACCACAATGCGGCGGGCACCGCCACCTACGCCAGGGTTAGTCCACTGCACAGTCATACCTGCCGGCCCTACACTTGGAAAGTTAATACCTGTTGCAACAACCGTAGGTTCAGTACTTGAACCACGTAGTGAGCATATATAGGTTGCGTTAGTAGTATTGTTAGGTGTTAAAAAAGTGTAACCTGTTGTAGCAACGGTAACACCTGTACCATTATAATCTGCCAAAGCAGAGGTGGCATTGTTTACTGTAACATATGAACTGCCAGCACTCGTTGTAGATAATGCTTTAAAGCCAGTATTGATAGCCGCATATTGTGTAGCAGCTACAGTTATTCCACCACCTAATGCATGAATACTATTAGCAGTTCCGGTGGTAGTACCGGTTTTTATCATGGCAAAATCATTAGTACTAAAATCATAACCTCCACTAGTTGTAAAATATGTAGTGGCACCGCGGTTTATATCTAAAGAAAAATCGCTAGCTGTAATATCAGTTGCTAAGTTTGTGTTAGCACCCCTTATTACTATTAAAGTACCTGCTGGTATTGATGACCAAAATGCGGTATTGGCAAATTGAACATACCCGCCCCCATCGTTAGCACCTGAACTTGAAAAATCTTTTACAACAAAATTTCTCATATCCAAGTTATTTTGTACTACCAATAATTCAATATCATTAGAAGTTTCAAAATATTTATTAATTACAACAGAAGGAGGTGCAGCTGTTACCGAACCACTCAAAGCAACTGTTGGTGGTGTAGCTACTGTACCACCAGCATGGGTAATATTACCCGATGGCGAACCTATTGGTGCTGTAGTAGAAATACGGGCATAAATTACCTGGCTTAACGAGCCACCAACTGCGGTAGCTGTTGTAGTTGCCCCCCATGTGCTGTTATCGTTAGATACCTGCCAATCGGTATTGGGTGCAGTAACAGTAATTACCGCATTAGCTGGAGATAAATTAGAGCCTGTTAAGGTATAGTTTTGTGATGTTGAAGCTGTGCCAACAGTTGTGCTAAAACCAGATAGTGAAATTGGAAGTGCCGTTAAAGTTGCCGGAGCAACCGGAGTTGCTGTTACTTGCACACCCGAAGCATAATCTCGCGTTGAAGTGCCTTTAAAGGCAAATATTTTAAAGAAATAAGGTGTACCGTTTGTTAGGCCGGTAAAAGTTTGTGGCGATGTTTGGCCTGAGTAAACTACTGTACCGCCACCTGGGAAGGCATCGTTAACTAAATAACTGCCACTTGGAGTACCCGATATGGTTGCAGTATGGCGTACAATTATTACGTTATCAAAACAGTTTGGGTTTGTCCAGTTTACATCTACCTGGGCATTACCTGCAGTAGCACCTGCCCCTGTTACGTTAGTAAGGCTGTTAACCGTAATAGAAGCCGAGTTAGTACCTGTTACCGCCGGGCTTGAATTGCTTACCCTTACAAAGTATGAACCGGCTGTTGTGCCTGCCGGTATGGTAATATTTATTGGCGAAGCGCCTGTTCCTATATTAGCATTTACAATGGTAGTACCATCGCTGGCAATAAGTGCAGCAGTAAAAGTGCCTACATAAGGACCACCACCAGTAGAGTAAGCTACAGTGCCTGTGGCAGTATTATTAGCTGATACACAGAATGGAGAAGTTGAAACAGCGCCCGTAGTAATGGTATTTGCTGCTGTGCCAGAGCCTGAAAGGTTAACAGCGTAAGAACCTTCATTAGCATCGTCATTAGCAAAAGTAATAGTACCGGTGCGTGCCCCAACACCGCCGGGGGTAAAGCGTACAGTATAATCAAAGTTGCTACCGGCTGTAATTGTTTGAGGGAATGTTGGGGGAGAAACTAAACTAAAGTCGCCGGCATTAGTACCACTAAAAGCGGGGGCTGTAGCCAAGTTTAAGGTAGCAGTTCCGGTATTTAATATACGGAAGGTAAAGTCGTTATTAGTACCTACTACAAAGCTGCCAAAGTTACCACGGTTGCCACCGCTGGCAATAGAAGTGCCAACAGGAGATTGAACATCAATCTCAGGTGTAGGAGCGGCACCCGAACCTGAAATGTTTATTAAATACGTACCCTCATTACTATCATTATTAGCAAAAGTAATAGTGCCTGTGCGCGCACCTGAAGCTCCAGGTGTAAAGCGTACAGTATAATCGTAAAAAGCAGCACCGGCAATTGTTTGCGCTGCTGTGCCTACTAAGCTAAAATCGCCTGAGTTAGTACCACCAAACGTAACGCCTGTAACCGATAAGTTTGTACCGCCCGTGTTACGCACGCGGAATGTAAAATCATTATTAGAAGAAACAGCATACGTGCCAAAACCAGCGGCTGTGCCATTATTGGCAATGGAAGTAGCTACAGGGTATTCAACATCAATTTCTTGAGGTGCATTTGTCCAACTTAAAACAAAATCATCTATACCATATGCATCGCGACTGCCAGTACCAGTTGCTGCAACTAAAGCAATAACCCTAATCCAAACATTATTATTAATATTATCTAAAGCTGTACCAAAACTTAAAGCACCTGAACTGGTTGAACCCCAGGCAGTAGTTGTATAAGTCCCTAAATTAGTCCAACCAGATGTACCAGCAGCTACAGTAGTATATTGAACTGTGTATACTGTTGTCCTAGTTTGATTATCAAGCGACATATTTTTGAACGTCAAAGAAAATGCTGACCTGTTATTCGTATTAGCTAATTGCAAAGTAAAGGCAGCACCTGGATCGCCAAAGGTACCAATTTGGCGCACTGCTAAAGCTCTATCTGTTGCTGCATTTTGCGCAGTTGCGTTAGAAGTAGAAGTAAGAGGCGCCTCGCCTGCTGCCATATTTGCAAATTGACCAGTTGTATTTGCCCAAGAGGTAGTTGCAGTTGCAAGCGTTGCTGTTGTACCTAATGAGCTCGTAGTAGCTCCTGTTCTAACAGTCCATCCTGTTGGCAATCCTGAGCCAATGTTATCAAATGTTTCATTATAGGATGAACCTGTTAATGTTAATTGTGCATATGTATTAGTTGCAAATAATATAAAAGCAACAAATACAAGTAATTTTTTAAAGTTCATAAAATAGAATTTATGTTATGGTATAAAATGGTAACAATAATTGGGAACAAAGTTACCCTGCAAACTTACATGGGCTGTTAAGCTACCGTTAAGCAACAAAAGGTTATTGTAAACTTAATATTAAAGTAAAAAATACAGGCACGGCTACTGCCATGTCTGTATCAGGTTAAAATCCATCGCCCCGCTACGCGGATTACTCCCTTTATAAGTGCGCGTTTTATGGTTAGTTGGTTATGGCTATTTTTTTAGTTAAAATACCGTTGTTACTTACACATTGTACCATATATAAACCGGCAGGTAAATTCGTGTTT
>JAIXUZ010000345.1 GCA_027483285.1 Bacteroidota bacterium | reverse complement strand
TATTGATTGAAGGTACTGATGTTACTTTGGTTACTTACGGCTCATGCATCCGCATTGCGCAAGAAGGTATAAACCAGTTGAAAGCCCTGGGTATATCTGTAGAATTGATAGACGCCCAAACCTTATTGCCATTCGACTTATCGGGCACTATTGTAAAATCGTTACAAAAAACAAACCGCGTAGTATTTATGGACGAAGATGTACCTGGTGGCGCAACAGCTTATATGCTGCAGCAGGTAATAGAAATACAGGAAGGCTATAAATACCTGGATTCAACACCTGTTACTTTAACAGCCAAGGCCCACAGGCCATCGTTTGGGTCTGATGGTGATTACTTCTCAAAGCCCGCTGCTGAGGATGTATTTGACACCATATACAGCCTGATGTGCGAGGCCAAGCCTGCACAGTTTAAACCGCTGTATTAACGCTCTTTGAAATTTTGAAAAAACAAAGCCCCGTCTGGTTTAAAACAAGACGGGGCTTTTATATCAGAATTGATTAGTTAGATAGCTTTTTTAATTGCCTAGGTCGTCGAAGCTAATGTCTTCGATACGGTTAACAACCGCAGGCTCTTCTAAAGCTGGCTGGTGTTGTACATGCTCTACAGGGATAGAAACCGCACCACCACTGTGGCTTTCGGTTTGGCGTACATAGGTTGACGGGCCATTGCCATTCTCCTGGATATATGCCATAGCTTCGTTTAAGCCATCCATAAACTTCTCAAAATCTTCCTGGTAAAGGAATATTTTGTGCTTGTCGTAAAAGAAAGAACCATCGTCCCTAACGCGCTTCTTGCTTTCGGTAACTGTTAGGTAAAGTTCGTTTCCGCGTGTTGCTTTAACATCAAAAAAGTAGGTACGTTTACCGGCTGGAATACGCTTCGAGAATATCTCTTCTTTGTCTTGGTTGTCAAAATTTTCCATAAAACCTTTATAATCTTATCACTAGGCTGTAACAAATGTATATTAAAATATAATTCTGTTAATTTAATGACAAAATTTTTATTTTTTTGACACTAGTGAAAAAAATACAGATAACATAGTTGACTATGAACCTATTAAGATTCGCTAACTTTTTCAGAACGGCCTTCTAATAGTTGTTTTCTATACAAATCAGCGTAAGCACCTTGCTGGTTAATAAGCTCTTTGTGCGAACCTGCCTCTATTATTTTGCCTTCATCAAGCACTATAATTTGGTCGGCCATTTGCACTGAAGACACCCTGTGACTAACAATTATAGCCGTTTTGTTATACATCACCCTGTTAAGGTTTGTCAATATTTGGTCCTCTGTTTCGGTATCAACTGCCGAAAGGCAATCATCAAATATTAATATCTGCGGTTGCTTAATAATAGCGCGTGCTATAGATATGCGCTGCTTTTGCCCACCCGATAAGGTTATGCCACGCTCGCCCACAAGGGTTTGAAATTTCTTAGGGAACTCCTCAATATTATCATACACACAGGCGTCTTTAGCAGCCTGCTCTACAATGGCTTTCTGTTGTTCAGGGGTACCATCTGTTGCATTAAGGCCAAAGCCTATGTTATTGAATATGGTATCAGAAAAAAGAAAAACCTCTTGCGGAACATAGCCAATAGAGGTGCGTAAATTCTCGGTCCTAAAGGTTTTAACATTGTGCCCGTCTATTAGTATCTCGCCCGATGTAACATCAAACAACCTACCCACCAAATTGGCAATGGTAGATTTACCCGAGCCAGTGCGGCCCAATATAGCAAGTACTTTGCCTTGTTCTACCGTAAAGCTGACACCATCTAAAGCTACTACACCGCTTTCAGGGTATACAAAGCCTACGTTCTTAAATTCAATAGTGCCCTGCACTTTCAGGTCTAAACTTTCAGGGGTGTTGTATATCTCTGGCTTAGAATTCAAAAACTCATTAATACGTGTTTGCGATGCTGCTGCCCTTTGCATTAGCGATGTTACCCAACCAACAGATATAAACGGAAAGGTTAGCATGTTTACATACAGTATAAACTCAGCAATG
Source organism: Bacteroidota bacterium (assembly GCA_027483285.1). GTDB lineage: Bacteria > Bacteroidota > Bacteroidia > CAMBQF01 > CAMBQF01 > CAMBQF01. The sequence goes on along the minus strand of JAIXUZ010000345.1, from coordinate 9,068 downwards.
TTGCCGGGGGTTATAGTACCATCCATTACGCGTATGCCGCCTACATAAATAGCCAATAGCACACTGGCGCTAACCAGCATACCCATTACGGGAAAAAACAATGCATCAACCTTTACCAGGTTTAACGACCGGTTGCGGTACTCTTTTACCTGTATTTCAAACTGGCTCTCAAAATCATTCTCACGTCCGTAAGCCTTTATAACACGTATACCTGAAAAGGCCTCCTGCACAAACGATGACATTACCGATAGTTGTTTTTGCCTGTCGTTACTGCGTTGGTTTATTATACTGTTTACATAGTATATAGCAAACGACATTAGCGGCAGCGGAAGGATAACATACAGTGTAAGTTCGGCGTTAACGGCTATCATGGTACCCAGTGTCATTATAAACATAATAACAAGGTTTACCGTGTACATAACCGCAGGGCCTATGTACATGCGCACCTGGCTAACATCCTCACTTATGCGGTTCATCATATCACCAGTTTTGTTCTTTTTGTAGAACGATAGGCTTAGCTTTTGGTAATGCTCAAATATCTCGTTCTTAAGGTCGTACTCTATAAGCCGAGACATCACAATAATGGTTTGGCGCATTAAAAAGGTAAACAGGCCACGCAATAAAGCGGTAGCAATTACCAACACACCAAACACCATGGCACCGTAAAAAATTTTACTTTCCAATTCGCCTGCAAGGGCAAACTCGCCGGCTATGCGGCGCTGCTCTAACCCTTCTATAACCATATCAATACCATTGCGGATAAGCTGCGCAGGGAATATGGCAAACCAACTGGAAACTGCAATACAGATAATGCCGAAGATCAGGCGCCAGCGGTACTTCCAGAAGTATTTATTAAGATATTTTAGTGATGCTAATTTCAATTCGTTTTCAAAGTTGCAACTGCAAAAGTAGTCAATTTAAAGGCACGGATTTTGTACCCGTTTCTATATTGTGGTTTTAAACTAAAAATATATCTTGCAGAAAATAGCCCGCCAATGAAAATATTAAAACGTGTACTCTTAATACTTGGAATCATACTTGGTTTGTTGCTGGTTGTATCGTTGTTTTTACCCTCTAAATACGAGGTTAAACGCGAGGGAACAGTTAAAGCCCCGGCTGATAGTGTTTTTATGTGGGTGGCCGATTTAAAAAACTGGCAAGCCTGGAGCCCTTGGCACCAAGCCGACCCCGGAATGAAAATAACGTACAGCCCTACAACAATTGGCCCAGGTGCTTTTATGCAATGGACCAGCGAAAGCCAGGGCAACGGTACGCTTACTTTTAAATCAATAGTACCACCGGGCGAAGCCAGCTACGAACTGGATATGGGCGAAGGGATGGCATCAACGGGTAAGTTTATGTTGATACCGCAGGGCAACGAAACCAAAGTAATCTGGACTATGGGCGGCGATGTAGGTATGAACCCACTTTACAAGTATGTAGTGTTATTTATGGATGGCTTTGTAGGGCCCGACTTTGAAAAAGGCATTAACAACCTGCAAAAGCGTGCCGATAAAAAAGCTGCGGCTATTATTAACCCTTCTAAAGTAACTATTGCAGGTTTAGATAAGAAACCATTCGCCGAAACTAAGTATAACTTTAAACCTGAAAAAGATACTGACCATTTCCTTTTTGAGGTAGGCGGCATAACCGTTTGCCAGCGATAAAAGAAGCTATACCATACAAAAAGCCCCGCTTAGTTTCAACTAGGCGGGGCTTTTTAATTATTTATACAAGTCCTTCTCCTTCGGGGAGGGATTTAGGGTGGGGCCTAGAAACGCTCGAACTGGCTAAAGAAGAAGTTACCTTCGTTAGCAGCATTCTCGTCGCTATCAGAACCGTGAACCGCATTAGCATCAATGCTTTTTGCATATAGCTGGCGGATAGTACCCGGATCAGCTTTAGCTGGGTCGGTAGCACCAATAAGTTTACGAAAATCTTCAACAGCGTTGTCTTTCTCCAATATAGCTGCTACAATTGGGCCGCTGCTCATGTAGTTAACCAACTCGCCGTAAAAAGGGCGTTCGCTGTGTACTGCGTAAAACTCACCTGCAATTTCTTTAGAAAGTTTGGTGTATTTCAAGGCAACAATTTTAAAACCTGCGCCTGTAATTTTGTCTAAAATAGCACCTACATAACCATTTTGAATGGCATCAGGCTTAAGCATTGTAAATGTACGGTCTGTTCTCATTATTTAATATTGTGTTTTTCGGGGTGCAAAGGTAGGCAATTTTGCCCTTTTTGCAACTATTCGCCTTATTACACTGAAAACCAATTATTTTTTTCCGCATATTAGCCATTCAAAATGCCTCTATGGAAGGACCAATACAACCGACTGATGTTTTTACTGTTACATGCCCACAATGCAACAGCGCTATAGCAGCAGGCAAAATATTTTGCGCGTTTTGCGGCTACCCGGCAAACGGAACTACCGAGCAAAAAAATAGCTACGAGGCCGAAATGTTGATTATGCAGGATGAACTGGAAGTAGCCCGCCGCAGGGTTAAAACAGCCCGTAACACATTGTATGTTTTAGCTTGTATCACTTTGTTTTTCGGGTTGATTACAGCTGCTGCATCTTCTTCAGATACTGAAATGGCACAACAACTAAATATGCCGGCCGAAAGCCTTAAAACGGTAATAATAATAGCCGTTGCAATAGGCGCCTTATTATACGCAGGGCTTGGCTACTGGAGCAATAAAAAACCATTTGCTGCGCTGCTAACAGCAACCATCATTTTTTCACTTTCTGCCATTTCAAGCATAACCCGCACGGGCTATAATATTGCCGCTATGTTCACCTTTATTATACAGATAGCTATTATTAGCGCCTTGGTATATGGTGTTATGGGGGGCAATACCATTGAAAAGATTAAACGCAAACTAAAAATAACCTAACCCCAGTGGAAGAGCCTATCATTCCTAATGAACCGGTAAACCCAATAGACCCAGCTACACCATCGGAACCAACCATTCCGCAGGAACCTGTTGCGGCTGCTGAAGCAACCAACATACCTACTGTATGCCCCGAATGCAGCAAGGCTTACAACCCGCAAAAAATATATTGTAACCACTGTGGCTACCCTGTAAATGGTACACACGAGCAAAAATCAGACTACGAGATAAATAAGTTTAAGCTAGGCTATGATTTAGATGTAGCCCGCCGCCGCATAAAAAATGGCAGCCTAACGCTATACATACTATCGGGATTATTGTTGTTTGTATCGCTTATTTTGTTGTTGGTAGGTTTAGCAGCAGGCGATGAAACAATGGAAACGGGCGGCCGTATTGTTGAAACAGGTAAGTTTATGCTCATTATGTTTTTTATACTGCTATTTATGGGTGGCATATTTTTAGGTTTAGGCCTTTGGGCACGCACAAAGCCATTTGCGGCGCTATTAACAGCCACCATATTTTATGTAACATTAGCTGTATCAGGCTATGCATCGGGCGATTTTAACCCGTTGGCATTTATAATACAGGTAGTAATAATCATTGCATTGGTTAGAGGCACCATGGGCGGCTACGAGGCTGAACAAATTAAACGCAAACTGCACATAGACTAACATTTTTTTGGAAGAGCCCGAATCGCCGTTACATAATGAATTACCTCCGCCCGTACCAGTAGAACCGGCAGGAGAAACACCTATGGAAAATCTCCCGGCAGGTGAGGTAGTTATTGAGGTGGTAGAACTACAGGTAGAAACAATACTCCACGTTTGCGGTGGTGCCATAGAACCTGCCGATACCTTTTGCCCCCATTGCGGTCTAGAGGTGAAGCCCTTAGCGCAGCGCTCTAACCTGTTCGTATCGCGCCACATGTTTATACTGCTGGGCTACTATATTTTTTGCTTTGTGTTGCACCTGGTGCTTGAGCATGGCAAGGTGGTAGAAACACAAGCCGATTTTGCCTGGGTAGAAATTATAGATGCTGCCGTTACCCTGTTGTTTGCCGCTATGGGCATATTGGCTATGCTACCACTGTACTCATTTAAAAACGTAAAGTTTGGCAGGCTGATACTATTTTCGGTGCTGGCGGTTATAGGCTCTGTGGGCGTAAGCTACGTTACTACGTTAATGAATGTAAGCCTGTTTAACGAAGACTCAAGCTACTACGAGTTTTTTCAGGGAACAGAACACCCTTTATTTTATATGTTAATCAGCATTGCTGTTTTTCCGGCGGTGTTTGAAGAGATGGCCTTTCGCGGGTTTCTTTACAACAGCATAAAAACCCTTGCCGACGATAAAAGCGCTATATGGGTAACCTCACTCCTTTTTGCCATCATCCACTTTGCTTTCATATCGTTATTCTGGTTAATCCCCTTTGCGTTAATTGCCGCCAACCTGCGCAAAAAGTACAACACCCTTTGGTATGGAATGGTTATCCACTTTATGTTTAACCTTACCGCCTGCATGATAGATTACTTCGACCTTTTTTAGTCGGCAGGCGAGGGATTTTTTATACCCTATCCCCTACACCCTATCACCTATAACCTATCTCCTAAAATATTATCTTTGCAGATTAAACACCCCAAGCATTGGAAAATACCGCCCTCATCAATATACTTTCAAGTCCTAAACGCATTGTTATTGTTTGCCATAAAAACCCCGATGGCGATGCTATAGGCTCATCGTTGGGATTATACCACTACCTTACATTAAAAGGGCACCATGCTATGGTTATTACCCCCAATGAATATCCAGATTTTTTAGACTGGCTACCGGGCAATGAAACTGTTAAAAACGCTAAAGACATTCCGCAATTTGCTAAAGACCGCATTGCCGAAGCGGAGATAATTTTTTGCTTAGATTTTAATACCCTTAGCCGCATAGACCAACTGGCTGCCCCTGTTGAGCAGTCTACAGCCTATAAAGTACTGATAGACCACCACCAGCAACCACAGCAGTTTGATTTTATGTGGCACCGTGTAGAAGCATCATCTACGTGCCAGCTGGTGTTTGAATTTATTGAAATGCTGGGCGATAAGGCCCTTGTTAATAAAAACATTGCATCGTGCCTGTATACAGGTATTATGACAGATACCGGTTCGTTCCGTTTCCCATCAACCGTTGCAAAGGTGCACCGCATTATTGCCGATTTAATTGATGCCGGGGCGGAGAATTCTGCTATACACCGCAACGTATTTAGCGCCTATACTGAAAGCCGCCTAAAATTATTAGGCTACTGCATTAGCGAAAAGCTAACCGTGATACCCGAAAAAGCCACGGCCTACATAAGCCTTAGCAAAGATGAGTTGCGGAAGTTTGGCTTTGTACCCGGCGATACCGAGGGTATTGTAAACTACCCGCTGGATATTAAAGGCATTAAGCTGTCGGCTATATTTATAGAGCGCGAAGATGGTATAAAAATATCATTCCGCTCGGTGGGCCAATTCTCGGTAAACCAATTCTCGCGCGCCCATTTTGGTGGCGGCGGGCATGATAATGCTGCCGGTGGGCAATCAACGTTATCGTTACAACAAACCGTAGAAAAGTTCGTTACACTGCTTGATTCATATGCGCAGGATATCATCAATTCTTAAACCCATCAGCATAGGGCTTTGCATAGTGTTTGTTGCCTGCGGGGGTAACGAGCCCCAACAGCCGTTGCCTAAAAAAAAGCGTAAAGACCAGGCCAATAAAGAGTCGATGGTGGAGATTAACAAACGGGTTACCGAAGCCGAGGCACTGCAAATTGACAAATACGTTCAGCGCCATGGGCTTAAGGTTATTACCACCGCTACCGGCCTGCGTTACGATATTTATAAAAAAGCGCCAGGCAACCCGCCTATGCCTAAAAAAGACCAGGTGGTGCTTATCCATTTTACCAGCTATTTGCTAGATGGAAAAGAGATTTACTCATCATTAAAAGGAAAACCCGTTGAAGTGGTAATAGACCGTGATAATGTGGAAAGTGGCGTACACGAAGGCTTAAAATACATGCGCGTGGGCGACAAAGCCAAGTTTATATTACCTTCGCACCTTGCCCACGGAATTATGGGCGATAACGACAAAATACCACCACTTACACCGGTGGTTTACAACATTGAACTTTTAAGTATACAATAATCAATCTTTAAATGAAAAAAACACTTCTTTTCTCTTTGGCTGCAAGCCTTGTATTCTTTATGACATCGTGTGGCGATGGGTTTGAAGAAACGGAAACCGGCATACTTTACAAACTGCACGTACATAATGAAGACTCTGCAAAACCTGCCGAAGGCGATATCATTTTCTTAGATATTAAAATTAAAACAGAAAGTGCCGACTCGTTACTTTTTGCTTCTGACGAAGTAAACAAACGCGAAGGCTTTCCATACTTTGAGCAGTTGGTAAAACCATCGTTTGACGGCGATTACTCTGAGGTATTAGCTATGATGCACGTAGGAGACAGCGCTACTATTAAAATAGATGCTGACACCTTCTTTCACAACGTATTTAAAATAGACAGCCTTCCGGGTTTTGTTGAACCGGGTTCTAAAGTTATTGTAGATGTGAAACTGGCCAAATACATGACGCTGGATAACTTTAAAGTATACTTTAACAAGATACAATCTGATAAAGATGCCAAGCAACGTGTTTTAGAAGAGAAACGCATTAACGACTTTAAAACAGCACACAACATTACTACTACCCCAACAGCCAGTGGTTTATACTATATTGAAACTAAAAAAGGCACCGGCAAAAAAATTGAACCGGGTATGCTGGCCAGTGTAATGTACACCGGTATGTTTTTAGACAGTATTCCGTTTGATGGTAATGAAGGCCAGCCCCCATTTATAGTACCTGTTGGGCAAAAAATGGTTATCCCGGGTTGGGACGAGGCGTTGTTGCTTATGAGCGAAGGTACCAAAGCAAGCCTTATTGTTCCTTACCGTTTAGCTTACGGCCCTCGTGCCATGGGTGGTGTTATACCTCCATACTCTACTTTATTATTTACAATGGAAATAGTAAAAGTGGAGAAAATGCCTGAGCAACAAAGCCCACAAATGATGCCTCCGGGCGGTGGTCAACCTCAACAGCCTAAAAAATAGTAATGAAGCTAGTAGTATTGTCGGGGTTGGTTTTACTTACACTGGTAAGCGCAATGGCGCAGCCCGGTGTCAACCCCGGCTATACGACTAGTGCAAGTGGTTTAGAATATAAATTCCATAAGCACAATCCCGATTTAGGAAAAGCGAAAGATGGCGACATATTATTCTTAAACATTAAGATAAAAACAGAGAGTGAAGACTCAATGCTCTTTAACTCTGACGAGGTACTAAAACGCGAAGGCTTTCCTTATTTTGAGCAATTGGTTAACCCCACATTTCAGGGTGATTATTCTGAAGTACTTGCAATGATGCACTTAGGCGATAGCGTTACAGCTAAAATTGATGCAGATACTTTTTTTTATTATGTTTTTAAGATAGATAGCGTACCCACATTTGTTAAGGTAGGATCTAAGGTTGCTATAAACATTAAACTGGAAAAATACCTTAGCCTTGATAGCTTTAAAGTCTACTTTAACAGAGTAGCGGCCGACAAAGAAGCCAACCAGCGTGTATTGGAAGATAAACGCATTGCCGATTTTGTTGCAGCAAATAAAATTACTGCCAAACCGACCACATCAGGCCTTTATTTTATAGAAACTAAAAAAGGCAAGGGCAAAAAAATAAAAAAAGGTATGTTTGCCAGTGTATTGTATACTGGCATGTTTTTAGATAGCATTCCTTTTGATAGTAATAAAGGTCAAGAACTATTTACATTACCTGTTGCACAGGGCATGGTTATACCGGGTTGGGATGAGGCTTTATTGCTTATGAGCAAAGGTTCCAAAGCAAGCCTAATTATACCATATCGTTTAGCTTATGGCTCGCGTACTATGGCTGGGGTTATTCCACCATACGCAACATTATTGTTTGATATAGAAGTAGTAAAGGTTGAAAAAGAACCTAAACAAAAAAAATAGTATGAAGCGCTTAGCATTAGTTAGCTTACTTATCATTGCATTAGCCGGTACCGCTTGGGCACAACCCAAAGCCGAAAAAGGCTATACGCAAGCCCCATCTGGTGCCCTTTCTTACAAGTTTCATAAAACAAACAAAAAAGGGCAAATACCTAAAGAAGGGGAGATACTGTTTTTAAACCTTTCGGTAAAAGTAGATAAGCCCGACACCTTGCTTTTTTCATCGGCTGATGTGCTAAAGAAAAGTGGTTTGCCTTACTTTGAAATGCTTGGGAAACCCGAATTTAAAGGTGATTATTCGGAGGTACTTGCACTTATGCATATAGGCGATAGCGTAACCGTAAAGCTTAGTGCCGATACCTTTTTTCACTACATTTTTCAAATGGACAGGCCCAACATTCCCCTGCCCGTCGACTCTACATCTAAAATGGTGCTGAACATTAAGCTAACCAACATTATGGTTATGGATAGCTTTAAGGTATACTACACCAAACTGGAGGCTGAAAAAGATGCTAAAGCCTTTGCTGACGAGAAAATCAATATTGATTCTTTTATTGCCACTAATAATATAAAGGTAACGCCTACCCCATCGGGTATTTACTATATAGAAACCAAACCCGGCACAGGCCCTAAGGGTATAGCCGGCGATACCGCTTCTGTTAAATATACCGGGTTGTTTTTAGATGGCAGTATTTTTGATAGTAACGAGGATTCTGAAGAGCTTTTTGATGTAGTTTTAGGTACGGGCATGGTAATACCAGGCTTTGATGAAGCCCTCCAGCTAATGACAGCAGGCTCTGAAGGAACTGTAATAATACCTTACCGCTTAGCATATGGCACACAAGGCGCCCAAGGTGTTATACCACCGTATACCCCAATTATTTTTAACTTAAAAATGATAAAGCTTTCTCAACACAAATAACCGATAAATGAAAAAAATAATCCTTTTAGGCTTGTTACCGGCTATGCTGGGCGCGGGCCAATTAATAGCACAAACAAAACTTAAAATGAACGAAGAAGTAACAACCCCTTCAGGCTTAAAAATTAAAGTATTAAACAAGGTTGACGACAAAGCCCCAAAAGCTGTTGCCGGCGATACTGTTGTAGTACACTACACAGG
>JAIXUZ010000309.1 GCA_027483285.1 Bacteroidota bacterium | reverse complement strand
TGGCGGTTTGTAACATAAGGTACAAAAGTACACAACCTTGTTCATATTTACCTGCTAACAATGCCCATAACCCAATTGTAGTTTGTAATTTTACCCTATAGATATGAAAAAGATGGACACAAATACGGTTTTAATATTGCTGGCCATAGGCATTGGCGCGGGTTTTATTAGTGGTCTTGTAGGCGTTGGCGGCGGGGTTATTATAGTACCGGCCCTGGTTTTGTTTTTGGGGCTTACCCAGCAACAGGCGCAAGGCACCAGTACCGCCCTGTTTTTAATACCGCTATCGTTTGCCCTTGCCGCGTGGAACTACCACAAATCGGGCAATATACAATGGCCCTACGTTTTTGTTATGCTGGTTACATTTATGGCAGGCAGCTTTTTCGGCTCAAAGGTGGCTATATCTATAGACCAGGCTATTGTAAAAAAGGTATTCGGCGGGTTTCTGTTCCTTATAGCCCTTAAACTCATTTTAGGCAAGTAATTGTTACCATTATTTTCAACTTTACATTAAACCTTTATAGTTGGTAATTGTCATACCTCTATAACCCTACTAAAAGTATTTATAGTATGAAAACAAAAAAGATATTTTTCACCCTTGCAGCAGTAGCTGCAGCCCTTGCTGTAACGTTTACAGCCTGTAGAAAAAACACCGACGGCCCCGGCGACGACCTTAAACTGGGCAGCGACAATGCCAAAGTACAAACCGATATTGATGAAGGTGGAAACGTGGTTAGTGAGGCTTTTTCTTATACCAGCCAGGCTATGCGCGTAGCCTCTCCGCAAGATTTAGCTGATGTTCAAGCTGGCCTTACCATTTGTGGGGCTACTATTGATACAAGCCAGCTTACAGCCCAAAAGCTTATTACAATTACGTTTGATGGAGATACCCCATGCAATGGCAAAATACGCTCTGGTATTATTACCGGCAAGCTTATTACAGGTGCCAAATGGCGCGATGTTGGCGCTCAGCTACTTGTAACCTTTACCAACTATAAGGTGGAGAATATATCTACCAACCTGCGTTTTACATACAACGGTACTAAAACCTATACCAACCTTACCGGTGGACTTATCCGTACATTAAACATATCATCGCCAGTAAATATTAAAGTACGCGGTAATATGGTGGTTACTTTTGATGATGGCACCCAACGCACATGGTGGATTGCACGCCGCAACTCTTTCGACTATAACGGAGGCAACACCCGTTTGGTGGTAGACGGTGATACTACTATTGCCAACAAAACATACACTATTGGTGGAGTTAACCGACTTGGCTACGACTTTTTATTAGAAGCACCATCATCACTGGTATTGCTACAATTCTGCGGCTGGGACAGGCCCGTAAATGGTGTGCGCAGGCATACCTACAACAACCGCGAAGTTACCCTAACCTTTGGTGTTGATGCCCAAGGCAGCCCCTCAGGTGGTTCTTGCGCCTATGGCTACAAAATAGAATGGGTGCGCATTAACGGCGAAACTGGTGAGGCTATTATAGCTTACTAATGTTGCTAATAATATTATATGATAAGGGCGGATGTTATACATCCGCTCTTTTTATTTTTTACAAAACACTATTTTTAGAAATGCCAACCGTTAACTGCAAACCAACTACCAGCCTCGAACTACCGCCTACTTACAATCCACATTAACCCCCAGCACGTAATTATCAATCACTTTTAGCGATTCTGCCGCTACGTCTCCATCAAACCCTTTAATATCAGTATAGCTAACAATGGTTGGATACTGGCTTAAAAAGTTCTTTGATAAAGGCATATAGCTCCAATGCCATTTCTCCTCTTCATACCCATTAGGGCGGTCAGCACCCTTTGGCGAGTATGGTTGGCAAAAACCAAAACGGGAAGCATTTTTCACCAGCCAATCATATTCTGCCTTTCCTTTTTTGGTAAGAAAGTAATCGGGCTCTACACTGTTAATATCAATATCGGTACCCCAATGGTGGCGGGAAGTGCCGGGCATTGAGCTATACCTCAATATTGCTTTGGCCCTGTCTACTGCTGCAGGGTATTTAGTACTTACATCTTTCCAATCTGCACGTGTGCCATTCCATTTGGCTTCCCAAATAGCTTTCTGACTGTAAAAATTCCGTGTAGCCGAAACTATCTTCAAAGTAACACCGTCTTTCTTCGCCTCATCTGCCATCATCTTAAAACCATCTATAGCCTCCTTGCGCAGGTACTGCGCATCAGCCTTCCCCGAATATATTGCAGGAATAACCGTAAACAGGGTATCATCTTTCGGCTCAAACTTGCCGCTTAAGTATTGCCTAAGCTTATCGTTAGCAGGCGTTACCGTAACATCATCGTTACCAAATACAGTATTCATAACAGGATAGCTTATTACTATTGCAGCACTTGTGGCTAAATATATTAATGTCCTCTTCATCTATTTTAGTTCTGTTGCCATATAAACTTACCCGAGGCCATGTGATAATAGGCAATCTTATCGCCCTTGGTTAGCAGGTATATATCTCCCCCTATTTTCTCCGGCTCAAAATACACCACAGGCAAAAGTTCTTTCCCGTCTTTACTAATTAACCCAAAGACATCTCCAATCCTCACTAAAAAAGCATTCTCGGTATAGTTATCAAAAACCTCATCATATTTAGGTTCTATTATCCATTTGCCGTTGCGGCCTATAAGGCCGGTCTTTCCTTTACTACTTGCCAAAGCCATGCCATTTTTAAAACTACCGGCATTGTCAAACTTAAAGGGTATAATGTTCTTCTGTGCCTTATCAACAAAACCCCACTTTCCTTTCTCCTTTGCTGCTATCATGCCTTCAGCAGGCGCATTAACATCTTCAAACTTAAACTGGAATACCGATTTATCATTCTTAAAAATATAGCCCCTCTTCTTCTTCCACTCTACTTTGGCTATAGTATCACCAACCATTGCATTGTAAACAAAAGGCAATGCAAAACCATATTGCGGTTTTATCACTTCTACCCCTTTGGTATTAATAAACCCTATATTACCATCAAGCGTAACTATAGCAAGCCCATCGCTAAAAGAACTTACCACACTGTATTTAAAATCAGCCAGCACATCGCCTTGCGTATTAATCAATCCTGTTAGCTCTCCCTTTTTAGCCCGGGCAATGCCGTTTACAAAGTTCTCCGCCCAATCATAAACAGGCTCCGTAACATAACCACCCTTTGTGTTTATATGGCCGTACTTACCATCTTTCTTTACTACAGCCATTCCATTTTTAAAGTCCGATGCTTCTTCAAAAATCGCTGGTATAACCAGTTGGCCACCAGTATTTACATAACCCTGCAAAGTACCCTTGGTAACCACTGCAAGCCCTTCACTAAATACTGATATATCTTCATATTCAAATGGCACAATCAATTTACCAATACGGTCTATCAAACCATATTTTTCACCTTGTTTTACTACAGTATAATTACCTGTATAGGCATATCCCTCATCAAAACTACCGTTAACAACCCCTTGGTCAGCTTTATTTATAAATATAGTTTTACCATTTAGGCCAACAGCAGCAAGCCCGTCAGAGAATAACTCCGCCCAATCATATTGCGGGTCAATTATCGTTTTTCCGGTAGTATCTATATAGCCCCATTTACCACCTTGCTCAAAAGGCAATAAAAAAGCACTCGCCAATTGCAGGTCGCGCCCAAGCCTGTCAGCGCCAGGGTAGTCTGGGTACTCTTCTTTAAAATTCTTCAGGGTTGTTTCTAACCCATCGGCATTATAGGTAATATATAAGCGGTCCCAGGCCTTATCCAAATTCCTGTTCTCAGGGTTATTACGAATAAAAGTATAATAGTCTTTCACCTGCCCGCTTTGGGTAGATAGGGTGTATACACTATCTTGTGCTACCTGTGCATAAGGACTTTCTGGAAAGTTGTCTAAAAAATTGCGGTATACACTCACATTATGCGCCTTGGTCATGGCTTCAAAAAGCCTTAACTCATAGCTGCCTTTAGCTTTTGCAATGCGGGGCGAATAAGGGTGCTTATTAATAAACTGCTTATAGCCTTGGTAATTGTCATTTAGTAAGGCGCTATCCCAGTCTATATCTTCAATTTTCTGCCTGGCATTGCTAACATAGCTGCTTTGCGGAAAAAGATTTATATAACTATCGTAGGCCTCTACCGTATTCAGTTCCTTTGCTTCCTTATATCCACGTGTATATATTTTACCAAACAGGGTATCTACGGCAACACTATCAGGTGGCAATTGTTTTTCAATAAGTTTTGCCTGCTGCTCGGGGGTTGATAATATTAAAAGGCTGTCAGCTAGGCGTGCATATAAATAAGCACTATCTAAATTTGAAAAGGGGTTATCTGTCCTTGAATAGATTACTCCCAGTCCATATGCTGCCGATGCAAGCGTATGTGGATTTTTATGAGGCTTTATTTTTGCTGTAGTATCAGCCAAAAAAGTAACTTTATTCTTTTTTAACTCTTCTTTAAAAAGCTTTCTGGCTTCAAAATAATTGTAAATCTTTAGCGCGCTGTAAGCCTTAACCAGCTGCTTTTGGGCATGCAAATTTATTACTGTAAAAGCCGCAATAATAAGTACAACCAACCGTTTACTCATTTCAATCAAATTATTCTGCAATATTAACGTTCATTCTATACTCAGGCAACTAAATATAAAATTAACATGTACAGCATAATATCTGCAACAATGTTATTAACACTTCAATATGCTCTTTGTCATTTTTAATAAACAATTTATTCTAAAAAAAGTACACATAACTATGCTTATAATTCATAAAATAAGCTATTTTTGCAACCTTAACTTCAAAAATTATTATTTTACAAATGGGATATTTATTCACTTCAGAATCGGTTTCAGAGGGACACCCTGATAAAGTTGCCGACCAGATTTCAGACGCATTAATCGACCACTTTTTGGCTTTCGATCCTAATTCAAAAGTAGCTTGCGAAACTCTTGTTACTACTGGTCAGGTAGTATTAGCAGGCGAGGTTAAGTCTAGGACTTACCTGGATGTTCAGGAAATTACCCGCGAGGTAATCCGTAAAATTGGATATACTAAAAGTGAATATATGTTTGAGGCTAACTCATGCGGTATATTCTCTGCTATACATGAACAAAGCGCTGACATTAATCAGGGCGTTGAACGTAAAAAGAAAGAAGACCAGGGCGCCGGCGACCAGGGTATGATGTTTGGTTACGCTTGCCGCGAAACCGACACGTACATGCCGTTGCCTTTAGAACTGGCCCATTTAATGCTACGCGAACTGGCTGTTATCCGCCGCGAAGGCAAAGTAATGACTTACCTGCGCCCCGATGCT